>JBAVYC010000325.1:0-1529 GCA_049698595.1 Desulfobacterales bacterium
TGAAGCGCAACCCGGCCCTGGAGGCAGCGGCCTTGGGCAACATGAAAGCGTTGGGAATTGTGGTCGACAACGATGACGGCCGTCGGGGCTCCTCGGACATGGGCAATCTGAGCCACTACCTGCCGGCAATCCACCCTTATCTTGCCATCGTGGCGCCTGAAATCCCGGGCCATTCCACCGATTTTCGCGATGCAACCACAAGCACCCGTGGTCGCCGGACACTGCTCGCGGCCGCCAAAATGCTAGCTATGACCGCCTGGGATTTTCTTAGCTCGCCTGAATTAAGAGAAAAGGTAAGGCGCGATTTTGCTATTCTTTGAACTTTCTGCTTTGAGCCTTCAGCTCTTTTGCCTCCAACCTCAAACCTCCAACGCCGGAAGCCTATCGCCTCTAACCTCCAACACCGCAGTCTTCTCCTCCGTGCCTTGATGGTGAAACATAGGGTTCCGGCTCGTCGGATTTAGGATAAATCATTTAGATGGCAGGCCGAAAACCGCTGTGGCGCGATTTCCTTGAGCACCGGCACATCTTCGCGGCAACGATTCATGGCGTGGGGGCAGCGCGGATTGAAATGACAGCCGGATGGCGGGTCGAGCGGTGAAGGGATCTCCCCTTTGATAGGCGCAAATTCGCAACATCGGTTTTCCAGGCGCGGTACCTCGTGCAGCAGCGCCCGGGTATAGGGGTGGTTTGGCGTAGCGAAAAGCGCTTCCGTCTTGGCCGTTTCCACGACCCTTCCCAGGTACATGATCACAATGCGATCGCTGATATGTTCGACGACACCGAGGTCATGACTGATGAACAGGTAGGTTAGATTCAACTCCTCACGAAGCTTCATGAAGAGATTCAGAATCTGGGCTTGGATCGACACATCCAGGGCCGCCACGGCCTCATCGCAAACGATAAATTCGGGATTTACCGCCAGGGCCCTGGCAATTCCGATCCGTTGCCGCTGACCGCCTGAAAACTGATGGGGATAACGCCGTTTAAAGACAGGATCCAGACCGCACCGCAGCATGACCTTGTCCAGGTAAGTATCCAATTCCGATCGCCGGGCGATACCATGGACCAGGGGTGCATCGCCAATGATGTCGCGAACCCGTTGGCGCGGATTAAGTGATGCAAACGGGTCCTGGAAAATCATCTGGATATTGAGCGCAAATTCTTTGAGTTCCTCAGGTGGTAGTTGGGCCACATCTTTTCCTTTATAGAAAATCGTGCCCTCGCTGAGAGGCAGAATTCCGGCCACCATTCTGCCCAGGGTCGATTTGCCGCATCCCGATTCACCGGCAAGCCCCACCACTTCCCCCGGCGCGATGCTCAAACTGACGTTGTCCACCGCATGGACCACCTCTTCGCGGATGTTTGCACCGAGTTTCCGGGCAATTTTTGCGGCCAGATCCAGCGATTTTGCGAAGCGTTTGGAGACATTCTGCAATCGAATGATGGGAGGCCTGTTAGCGGTGTTTTTCATGAGGCCTCGCTGAGAAAGGGATGAACGCAGCGAATCCGACGTCCCGGCAGCGGAC
>JBAVYC010000326.1:0-2404 GCA_049698595.1 Desulfobacterales bacterium
GGGTAATATTTAATACCATTTGAGTCAAACTCAATTGAGGAGGTATTTGGTGCCAGGTATCCGATACTGGTCTCGGGGAATTTTTCCGAATTTTATATTTCACTTTACGAATATAATTAAAATTTTCGTCGATTTCCGATAAACTTTAATACCGAATACCCAATACCCGGTATACCCTAATTGAGCATCGCTCAATTAGGTTACAAATTTATATCAGGTATAAAAATGAACGAGAAGAAATTTGATTTTTGGCGTGATCATTCTCTCCATTTCCTTGAAATGGCTTTTGGCTATGACAGGCGAGAAAGATTGCAGAATCCGGATGGATATGGAAAGCAAACCGGACAATGCGGGGATACGGTTGAAATGTTTCTGTGTATTCAAAACGGCCGTATTCAATCCGTATCCTTCGATACCGACGGATGCATCAATACCAATGCCTGTGCCAATACGGTAGCACATTTTTCAGAGGGCAAAACTATTGAGGAAGCTTTGAAAATTACGCCGGAGGCTGTGATTGAATTTTAGGAAACCTTACCCGAAGATAATCATCACTGTGCGGAGCTGGCAGTAGGAGTTTTTTATCTGGCCTTGGCCAATTGTCAGGAACGCCAACGCAACGCATGGAAGAAGCCTTATCAAAGGAAATGGTAACCGTTCAAGGATTCTGGATTTGGGGTTCAGAGGTTCACGGTTTACAGATTCATTTCACGACTGGAATACAGAAACTTCGGATAATTTTCTAAAACAGGAAAAGGAGAAACACGATGATCCCAAATATAAAGAAGTTCCTTTATGCCACCGATCTTTCGGATAATTCTGCCTATGCTTTTCGCTACGCTATGAACTCGGCCTTAAAACACGATGCCGGTATTATCACATTTCATGATTTGTAAGGCGAAATATAGGAATCTGTTAAAATTCATGATTGCTTGATAAAGGATGAAAAAATGGAGGCTATGAATCCCATGACTGGAAGAATCTTATGCGCGACGAATCTGTCTAATCAATCCATCAGCACCTATCGCTATGCCCTCCAAAAGGCTCGCGAAAATAATGCCAAAATACTGGTGTGCCACATTATCAGCCAACGATCGATCAAAGCCGCAAAAAGGTTGGCATATTTTTTTAACGAAACCCGAAAAGATATTGTCAAAGAAAAAACATATTCTGCTTTTCGGCGTATGAGAGAACAACTTAACGCCCTTTTCAAAAAAGAACTTAAAGATCATCCTGCATCCGCAGATCTCATTGAACACTTACTTGTATATCATGGCGATGTCGCTGAAGAACTAGTGACAAAGGCAAATCGGTTCGGATGTGAGGCGATTGTCCTCGGCTCTCACAGAGGCAATTTTGTAAAACGTTTCTTGCCAGGTGGCACAGCGAAGAAAGTTCTCGAACAAACCAAAAAACCCGTATTTCAGGTTTCTATGAAAAAAGGCAAATTAAATATCACTAATTATAATAATTAATTTCAATATTCCATCAATCCAATATCCCCTCCGGGCCGTATGCCCTGCTGGCTGGAGGTCAATTAAGGTGAGCCCCTAAGTCCATTTCACTATCCGCCCTCATTCACCTTTTTAGCCGATCACTTAGAATTCGAATTTTTGCGAAAAGGCATTTCGAAATATTTCTAAAATTCGCTTAGAATTTACCTGGTAAAAAATCATATCAAAATTTAACCCCATAATATCATTGTATATCTTTCTAATTATTTTTAGTGGCATGTTATATGCTTTGGAGAAAAATTGGAAGTGTTACCTAAAGTGTCCTGTGCAGAGTGTCAACACTTGCCTTAAAGGTCTTAGGTGACAGTTAAACAGTTTAATGTGAGTGCCTTAAATCGGATGGCGACTTTCAAGGAATTTGCAATAATTATTCTAGAGGGAAATTTTTGATATGAGGTATCCCATGGAAAAAAAAATGAAAACCATTGACGGGAATTCAGCCTCCGCCCATGTAGCTTATGCCATGAGTGATGTGGCCGCCATTTATCCAATTACGCCTTCATCAGGCATCGGTGAAATGTGTGATGAGTGGGCCGCCAGGGGGCATGAAAACATTTTTGGGCAGGCCCTTATGGTCCGGCAACTTCAATCCGAAGCCGGAGCAGCCGCAGCGGTTCACGGCTCTCTGGCAGCGGGATCACTGACAACCACGTTTACGGCTTCCCAAGGCCTTCTTTTGATGATCCCAAACATGTACAAGATCGCGGGGGAATTACTACCGGCTGTGTTTCATGTGACCGCCCGGTCGGTGGCGGGCCACGCACTCTCCATTTTTGGAGACCATCAGGATGTTATGGCAGTTCGCCAGACCGGTTTTGCGCTGTTGGCTTCAGCCTCTGTGCAGGAAGTCATGGATTTGGGATTGGTAGCACATCTGGCCGCCATTGAAA
>JBAVYC010000327.1:0-2905 GCA_049698595.1 Desulfobacterales bacterium
TGCCATGGTAAACATCAACCAGTTGTTTACTTGAGATCTATACCGGCTTCCTCGGCAGCATCTACAGCATGATTGACAAATATATTAGCAAAGTTATCGTTTTCACCAAGTCCCTTGGCTACAGTAACAACTTCAAAGCCATTTTTCATCAAAATAGATTTCCAGGAATCCTCTTCATTACCGGCCATATCGTTTATTGAATGATCACCTGCTACGACCATAAAGGGTTTAAGGATCACTTTTTTAATTCCATACAGTTTTAAAGTCTCCATAACCTCTTCAATGCCAGGATAGCCTTCCACATTGCCGATAGCTGTTACAACATCGGGATAGATTTTCCGCATCTTAGAAGCAAACTCAAGATAAGCTCCGCCGTTGCCGGGAAAATAGTCATTTCCGTGTCCCATGTAAACAATACCTGCTTTTTCCTTTGTTGCAAGCTTAACATCCGGGGCCATTGCTTTGGCAACCGCGACGATGTCTTCGGAATACGGAAATCTCATTCCATAAGTACCTAACGCCGGTCGGCCAAGAGCAACCCTGTGAAACGGTTTATACTTAGGTTTTTTAAAGGTTCCCATGTTCATTAACGCTTTAACGTAGGTGTGCAGGTCAAGGAACTCTTCACCCATGGAAATAAGCGTCGGCTGAATGACAATATTGTCATACCCATCATTCTGTAAATCGGCAATGGTAGCCAGGGGCGTCTTCACATGGAGGATATCGTCGGGAATTTCAGGGTGGGCCTTGATATACTCAGAATCTTCAGCCCTATGTTGCCATTTTTTACGGATAATATTTGAGGTAAATGCTATCCGTACTTTGGTGTTCGGAAACCTGTCCTCAATTTTAGTGCGGATATTAAGAAGAGCCTGAAGTGCAGATTCTACTGTGGTACCGAACATGGCGAGAACAACAGCATTTTTATGCTCAACCTTATAGTCTCCGCTTGCGTGACTATTTGTTGAAACACACAAGAACATAACGGCAACTGCGAAAAAAAATGACCTCAACTTCATAACAACCTCCATTCTTTCACGGTCTGGAAAAGAAAAATCCCAGACCAATTAAATAATTGACCTGGGATATCCCGTTCTTCTCCCAGATATGCACATACTGCTCGCTTCTTTTCCGAAGAACACGAACAGATCTTCAGGTAGGTCTTCTGACTCTCGGATCACTCTCCATCCACACCTTCCCATCCTCTAAAGAACAGTGGTTATACTGTGGAATTCGTCCCCGATTACAGCGGCGGGCCCATCCTGGATTTGCACCAGGTTCCCTTTTCATCCACGCAAGTGGACACCTGAAAATAATCAAAAAAATTATTCAAACAACGCTAAGAAGTCAAGGATAAAATGATACCGTATGTCCTCATGGTATACTCTGTCGTTGCAAAAAAATGAAATATCAATGTGAACACTCCTTGCCAGGGCGTACAAGATTCTGAGGTATAGTTAAATTTGTGGAATTTATCTGATATTCCGTTGTAGCCAGTTTCTGGAATATCGCCGGACACTATCAGCATGCTTCATATTAGAATAAATGAAACATACATATAATTATGGATACCTCTCCCCCTTCCAAGGGTTGACCTCCAATGTTAACCCCTCCATCTTTTCGATAACCACGCTATCACCCGGTAATAAAGGCACTTTACTGACAGCCTGCCATAGCTCCCCATTCACGAAAACTTTTCCTTCATTCTTCGTCCACTGTTTGATCTCACCCACCTTACCCAACATGCCCGACACCCCACAAACAGATTTTCTCTTGCTTTCCTTGATAAACCAAAAAAGAGGAAAGACCACGTGCTCAATCAACTCAAAGATCAAGAATCCTATAACCAGAGTCAATATTGTGGTTTTTATCATCCTTTGATTCCGTGTTTACATGCTGGTTCATGCATTAAGTTTACCAAGCCAATCGCCGACCCAATGTGTAATTCCAATCACTACGGTTGCGATCATGAGGTGTTCTCCAACAATTTTCCAAGGTGGTTCACTCTGTGATTTTGCGATAATGTAGCTCAGTATGGAAAGAATTGACAACCCCCATATCAAACTAATGATAATGGCGGTGGATAGAGTGAATAAAATCACCGGCACTACGAAGGTCAGTGCAAATAAAAACTTCGCCAAAAAGGTCGAGATAGTGGCTGCCCATATTTGCCTGGTTGTATGCTTGTTTTCGGCTTCCTTTGAAACGTGGATACCCAGAGCATCGGAAAAAGCGTCGGCAATGGCGATTGTCAGAATTCCGGCAAGGACCACAATCTTCGAATGCGTTCCTGATTGAAGACCGACCATCAGACCGAGGGTCGTGATGACCGCGGATGTCAGTCCGAAAGAAATGCCTGTGCGTAAAGAATCTTCCATCTGTTAGTCCTTTCTAATGTGCTCATTGTGTTATGTCAGCCCCAGGAATTGTCCCTGTGCGGCTCAAAGCAGTTTTTTGGAGGCAATCACCTGGGAATCTTAACATCATCATCATCATAAATCCCTTTCTCGGCGGTCATGTGACATGCTGTACAATTCGCCAACGATCCAATGGACTCGCGTTTATAAATTTCCGGGCCCAATTCATGATGCTTTTCACGGATATAAGGGATATCAGAAATACGCATCGGCACCTGGTTTCTCAAACTTCTCATGATTTTTTTCGATCGCTTGGCTGAAGAGTTTTCCGCTCCATTTGTTCTAAGATAATCTGAAATGGTTTTTATCGTATCCGGATCTGCCTCAATTTCCTCTCCGAAATGGTCATCGAGTTGATTCAAAATTTTCAGCCATGAGGCGGACGGCAACAGTTCCGGCTGATATGCGAAATGGCACTCACCACAGGTTTCTTTATATATCTGGTTGGTCACTGGTTTCAGATAGTCGCTACGATCATTGTCGTCATT
>JBAVYC010000328.1:0-2219 GCA_049698595.1 Desulfobacterales bacterium
CTGGAGCAAATTCCTTACCCATATGTCCATGAAAAAAACGGTCTGCGGTTGTTAAGCATCGGTAAGATCCACCAGGCGTTGGAAGGCTGTGCCTGCCCAATGGGCGTACTAAGTCGTGAATTTTTGAAGAAGCTTCGCCTGGGAGAAAATGAGATAGCCATCGTAGATATGGAGGCCGGGATTGAACATTTTGGTCGCGGCATTGATAACAGCATTGATGCGGTACTGGTTGTGGTGGAACCGTCCTATGAGTCGATTGCCCTGGCTGGGAAGATAAAAGAGCTTGCCTCCGGTATCAATAAAAAGCTCTGGGCGGTAGTGAATAAAATCAGTTCGCAAAAATTAATTGATGAAATAGAGGCCAAATTAAAAAGTAGTGGGATAGAGACAATCGGAGAGATCTCCTATGACGGATCAATATTTCTTTCCGGCCTAAACGGGGATACACTACACTCGGGGAAGTCAATCGGGCGGGCGGCGAAGATTTTAGATACTCTGCTGCCTGCTAAAAACTCAAGCTGGATAAATCGGAAAGGGTAGCCACAAAGGCACAAAGACACAGACAAAAACTGTTTATTATAATTTAACTTGGTGTCTTCATGTCTTGGTGGCGAAAATATTTTGTTAGATAAATCCTTCGCAAATATGATGTGATTTCAATAAATAGGTACTAAAGGAAGCATGGAGTAAGTATGTGTCTCAGTACAGTTTATATTCAATCGAAAGACCGGCGGATTAAAGTCATGCAAGATGTAGCCCAAATGGAATCGAGTCAAGAAGGCTATCTGCTAATCGGGCTGTTGGGAGATCAAAAATTTGTAAAAGGCAGGATTATGTCTGTAGATTTTGTTGACGATCATACAGTTGTGCTTGAAAAAGAAGAGAGAGGAGGAAACAAATGATACCCCAGATTAAAAGAATTCTTTATGCGACTGATCTGTCCGACAATTTGGCCTATGTGTTCAGGTAGGCCATAGACTCTGCGAAAAAATACGATGCCGTGATCATTATTTTGCATGTTTTGGAGGAATTGTCGCCGACTGCCAAAGCAATAACACATTCCCACCTTACTAGGGAAGAGGTAAAAAAAATCTCAGAAGAAAAATCAGCATACGTGAAAGATCATATAAAAAAGCAGCTGAAGATATTTTGTGAAAAGGAACTAAAAAATGATTCGGAATGCGCAGATAGAGTCGAATCGATAGAATTGTGTGTGGGCTTCCCTCCGGACGTGATCCTAAGAAAGGCAGATGAATTTAATTGCGATGTGATTGTCATGGGAACTCATGGAAAAGGCATCATCCGCAATACATTATTGGGTAGTTCGTCCAAAAGGGTTCTTCGCCGAACGAGAAAACCGGTTCTTATTATTCCTTTGCCGAACGAGGAAGCCGATATAGGTTTAGGCGATATTTAGCCAGAGGAAGAAAATCGAAAGTCGTAAAACTTGTGTTCGATTCTTCATTTATACCCAGCGTCATAATAAATTGCGAAAAGCAGTCAATAAAAAAAGCAAAACAATGATTCCTAACATCCAAAAAATCCTATATGCAACTGATCTTTCGCCCAATTCAGTCTATGCTTTGCGCTATGCCATGACCTCGGCCATAAAGCACGATGCCGACATCATCATTTTGCATGTTTTTGAGAAGGTGGACCCCGCCAGCAATGCCTGGCTGGATCCTTACCTTTATGAGGAGCGGCACCAAAGAATTTTGGGGAGCACTGCAAAAAGAGTCCTGCGTCGGACGAGAAAGCCGGTTTATATTATTCCTTTACCCAAAGGGGAGACTGATGCTGCCTTACAAAATGTTTAACCTAAATGCTTGTAAACAAATTTTTATAGAAAATATTTGGAGGCTAAAATGAAAATATTAGTTGGTTATGATGGATCAAATGTCGCCAAAGCGGCTCTGGAACTTGCCAGGAAACACGCAATGGTATGGGGGGCAAAAGTTGATGTCGTCAACTGTATGGCCCAAAACCGAGAGCTTGAATATGAAGATATCAGAAAAATTGAGCAAAATCTTGAAGGCGAGGTTCACAATATCTTAAATTCAGAAAAGATCTCTTATGAAACGCATCTGGTGATATCCGGTCTGGAATCCGGTGAAGATCTGGTACAGTTTGCCGAGCAAAACAAAGCTGACGAAATTATCATAGGAATCCGAAAAAGATCGAAAGTCGGAAAACTTATGTTCGGCTCTACCGCCCAGTAC
>JBAVYC010000329.1:0-3227 GCA_049698595.1 Desulfobacterales bacterium
CTTGTTTTTAATTGTGTTTAATCTCAAGTACTTAATATCAAATATACAACACGTGTGGTTTTGTATGGATCCGAACGGGTAAGCCACCAAGCGGAGCTGTGTCCATCTCCTGAAAGGAGTCTTTGCATGTCGACGAAACGAACCTCTTCAAAAAAATTAATGGATCGTCATCAGAGCGAAAATGACTATTCGACTTGCCCGTCCGGGGAAAAATTCCCTTTACCAAAGGCTGCCGACTACGCAAGCGAATTTGAAAAGATGCAAAAATTGGTCGCGGAACAGCGGCAGAAAAATCGGGAAATCGTCGTTGTCATGGGCGTCGGTTTTGTCGGTTCGGTTATGGCGGGAGTTGTTGCGGACTCAGTTGACCCCAAAAGCGGCGAACCCACCAAATTCGTCATCGGCATGCAGCGGCCCTCTACCAGATCTTTTTGGAAAATTCTATATTTGAACCGCGGCATGGCTCCGGTGGAGGCTGAAGACCCGGAAGTGGCACCATTAATTCGGCGTTGCGTTTTAGATAAGAAAACCTTGGTTGCCAGCTTTACCTATGATGTGCTTACCCTGGCGGACGTGGTTGTGGTGGATGTTCAATGTGACTACCACAAGGAAACTTTCGGCGATGTAAAGCGGGGTCATGCGGATATTGCCGCCCTGGAGGCCAGCCTGAAAATCATCGGTGAAAAGATTAAGCCCGAATGCATGGTGCTGATTGAGACCACCGTTCCGCCGGGGACCACCGAATACGTGGCTTATCCGATTATAAAACGAGCGTTCCAAAAGCGCGGATTGGAAAATACAGAACCGCTATTGGCGCATTCATTTGAGCGGGTTATGCCGGGACGCAATTATGTGGCATCCATCCGTGATTTCTGGAGGGTATGCAGCGGTATTAACATTGAATCACGAAATCGGGTCACGGATTTCTTAAGCGGTATCCTTAATGTCGAAAAATATCCACTCACGGTTCTTGATCGCCCTATCGAAAGCGAAACCTGCAAAATCGTGGAAAACTCTTATCGGGCGACTCTGCTTGCATTTTTAGACGAATGGAGCGTATTTTCCGAACGCAACGGGGTTGACCTTACCAAAGTGATCAAAGCCATAAAGGTCCGTCCGACCCATTCAAACATCATTTTTCCGGGACCGGGAATTGGCGGCTATTGTCTGCCAAAGGACGGTGGTCTTGGCGTCTGGGCCTATCATACCCTCATGGGCTTCGAAGACGAAATTTTTAAAATGACACCCCTGTCGATTAATATCAATGATACGCGCGGTTTGCGGGTGGTACAGTTGGTCCGTGACGCCCTGCGGAATATGGGCAAAATCGTTGCCGCAACTAAAATATCCGTGCTGGGAGCCTCTTACCGGGAGGATGTCGGCGACACCCGCTACAGCGGCTCGGAAATTATCGTTCGCAAATTGACCGAAATGGGGGCGGATGTGGTGGTCCACGACCCGTATGTAAAGCATTGGTGGGAAATGGAAAAACAGGATACCTATCCAGCACCCGACCATTCCCTGGCCCGTTTCTTTCGAAACCAGGAATCACTCGGTGATTTGTGCATGATGATAAATTTAGATGAAACGGTCAAAGGCGCGGATGCCCTGGTGATTGCCGTTCGCCACCAGGACTATCTCTCCCTGGATCCGGATGAAATGGTAAAGATGGCGGGTAAACCCATGGCGGTAATCGATTGTTTTGGAATCCTCAACGACGTTACCATCCGGCGCTACTTTGAGCTCGGCTGTGAAGTTAAAGGACTGGGTCGCGGGCACGTTAAGCGGATAAAGGATGAGGTGAGAGGGAATTAGATGTCGGGATTCGGCCTTCGGCCTCTCCGAGCTGTAGGCTCTATCTACGAGCCGGAAGCCGCAGGGGCCATAGGCGACTGTGCCCCGGAAGGAATGAGGAAGTCGGAGTTACAGGTAAAAAACAGTAAATCCAGTAAACTATTCAACGAGGTCTGAAATGCGACCCGACGTCGTCCGATTTACAACTGACAACTTACAACAGACAACGGACTAAAATTATGCAATTCATAGATTTAGCTGTTCAACAAAAACGAATAAAAGAGAAAATTGATGCCAATATTGCGGCAATCCTAGCCCATGGCAAGTACATCATGGGCCCCGAAATTGGGATCCTCGAAAAGCGATTGGCCGATTATGTCGGCGTTGGGCATGCCATTGGCTGTGCATCCGGTACTGACGCGCTGCTGATGGCATTGCTGGCCAAACAAATCGGACCGGGGGATGCTGTATTTACCTCTCCATTTACCTTCATTGCGACAGCGGAAGTCCTCAGCCTGCTGGGCGCCACCCCGGTATTCGTCGACATTGATCCCCAAACCTTTAACATCGATCCGGGCAAACTTCAAAGTGCGATTCAAGCACTTGTGAACAACGATCCACTAAAACATCCCCTGCCGGCAACAAATTCCGCACCCGGTTCTCCAACCACAGTCCTTAAGCCGAAAGGTATAATGGCCGTTGATCTTTTCGGTCTTCCTGCTGATTACAACCGCTTAGACACCATTGCCGGAGAACATGGTTTATTTGTTATCGAAGACGCCGCTCAATCCTTTGGGGCGGCCTTAAACGGTAAAATGGCCTGCTCATTTGGAAGTATCGGATGTACGTCATTTTTTCCTGCCAAACCCCTCGGCGGCTATGGTGACGGCGGCATGTGTTTCACAGATGACGGGCAATTGGCGGAGATTATGGGATCTTTGAGAGTTCACGGGAAAGGGCATCATAAATATGACAATGTCCGCATCGGGGTTAACGGCCGTCTGGATACGATTCAAGCGGGCATCCTGCTGGCCAAGTTCGATATTTTTCCTGAAGAAATCGAGCTACGGCAGCAGGTCGCCAAACGCTACACTGCAATGCTGAATCCACTCGCCAACATCGAGATCCCTGCCATCCCTCAGGGTTATAAGAGTGCCTGGGCGCAATATTCCATCCTCGCCGCTGGTGATAAACAGCGCACAGATTTGCAAAACAAATTAAAAGAGGCCGACATTCCTACCGCCATCTATTATCCAAAACCATTACACCTTCAGAGTGCTTTTTCCTACCTAGGCTATAAAAAGGGGGATTTTCCGATCAGTGAAGATATCTCCAGGCGTATTTTCAGCCTTCCAATGCATCCGTATTTAACGGAAGAAGAGCAACAGAAAATTGCAAGGACTATAGATAAATGACGAGTGAATAGTGACGAG
>JBAVYC010000330.1:0-4862 GCA_049698595.1 Desulfobacterales bacterium
TCGGCACCCAATTCCAGGCCAACGACTTTATCCATCAACTCGCCCCTGGCGGTAAGCATAATAATCGGCACCAGAGAGTGTTGCCGAATTGTTTTGCAGACTTCAAACCCGTCCATCCCGGGCAGCATCACATCCAGTATCACCAGATCGGGAGATTTTCGGCTCAGCTTTTTAAGGCCGTCCTCAGGATGGGTGGCCGTCAGGATTTTAAAGCCGAATTCGCTTAAAAAATCCGTGAGAAGCCGATTCAGCTTTTCGTCATCGTCTATGATGAGGATGGTTGATTCCATAGTTACGATAAAAAGAAAGTCTCCCCATGTTTGAGATCGACCCAGCGGTCTAGAAGCCCTTCTTTTTTGAGTTCCTCTTTCACCTGAATCGGCGGGAAATGCACCGGCTCGTCACCCAGACGAAAGGTTCCCCAGTGAACAATCAGCAGTTTGCGGGCATTTAACTCTTTAAAGGCCTGAACGGTTTCGCGCGGATTAAGGTGACTGGGTGCCATAAACCAGCGGGGTTCATAGGCGCCGACGTTGAAGATGGCCAGGTCGATATCAAATTCTTTTCCCAATTGCTCAAACCCATCAAAGTAGGCGGTATCGCCGGATATATAAATTGTATGGCCGCCGGCGGTTTTGATCAGGTACGAACCCCACAACGCGCGATTGGGTCCTACCATCGGGTTGCGCATCGTCCAGTGATTGCAGGGCAAAAATGTGATCTCCCGTTTCCCATCAGCATACGAATCAAACCAATCCAACTGGGTCCGGTTGTTCATGGCCAGGTCACGAAAAATTGGGTTGTAACCCAGGGGTGAGATAACATGGGTGTTTTTATTCAAAGATGCCAGGGAGGGTTTGTCAAGATGGTCATAATGCCCGTGGGTGATGAGAACCTGCTTAGGCTGCGGCATGGTTTGCAGATCAAATTCCAGTGGTGAAAAGTCTTTGATAAACCAGAAGATATCAGAGAATACAGGATCGACCAGAATATAGCGGTCCTCATCTTTGATCATCACGCTGGCATGTTTGATAAAGGTAATCGAGCAGCCCTGGTGTTGGCGAACCGGCTCCCAATCAATGGATACGGGAATTACCCGCTCCTCATCAAAGAATCCTTTGAATTGGTTGTTGCTGAAAAGCTTCCATTTCATGACTTCCCATAATCGGCCTTCGCGGTTCATCCCCAAAGGATTCACGAAGCCGCCGGAATTATGATGCAGTTGTTCTTTGGCAATATCGCGCAGACTGCGCCCATTTAGCGGCTTATAATGGGCAGTCTCTGTTCCGTAATCAGCGGAAGCTACCGCAAATGGTATTTTCGGCATAAGGCTCAACATCGCCAGACTTTTAAAGGTGATCGTAAAATTTCGAATGAACTGTCTTCGTGTCATATCAAAAGAGCTCCTGTATTAAAACTGAATATGACCAAAACAATAATCATTCTCACTTCCGATGTCATCACTGTACAAGGCACAGAGCCTTGCAGCCCATCTTCGGCATCAGTTTTATCGCGTCAAAGCAACCGGAGGCTGATTGGACAGGGCCGACCCAGTGGCCGACCCTGCATTTTAACTCGCAACACACAACATGCATCCCGCAACGCGCATTTCTTTTCTACTCCAGATCACGGTGATGCCATTTTTTAAAAGTTTCAATTTTGGCAATCAGCTTTTCCTTCTGTTCCGCTGTCAGCGTCTTGTGAAACTCAGCCAGGCGGACCACCACGAGATCGATAATTTCATCCATCTTTTCTCTGTGCTCGGCAATAACCGCCTTCACCCGCACCTGATCAATCTCTTCACTGCGCAACTGGGTGACAAGTTCTTCATGCAGCGACTCTTTGTCGGCATGCATCCCCTTAGCCTTTGCCATCAATTCATCTTTGATCTGGTCCAATTGTGCTTGCTGGTTTTCGTTCAAATCCAACGCCTCGCTGATGTAATCCACCATGAATTCGGCCTTATGTCCGTGAGAATGGCGCCGGCAGCCGGAAAACAGCGCAACACCTGAAATCAGCATTCCAATCAACAAAATGTACAGTCCCTTTTTTACCATGATGCCTCCTTTGTTTGAAATAACATGAATGGGTAAAAAGTATATCTGCCTTAGCCGTTGAAATAGATACTAACCACCTTTTGATCGGAATGCTTTTCTCCGGTGTAACAGTTTGTAACAATTTGTAACGGTGATTGGAGACAAACCCAGAGCAGATATAGATTTCCTAATAAATTAAATTGGTTATTTGAATTTCGGTTGCCACAATAAGGCACAACAAAGCACAATAAACACATCTAAAAACAAAAAAGCTTACACAATTGTATAAGTTTTTCTGACGTACCAAGGGTGAACGTTAGATTTTGCTAATCAACCACCTCAAATCCCTACAATCCTGCAATTCATCCATCAAACCGCCGGCAACCGGTTTTCATTGCACGAGTCTGTGATCGGGGATAAGCTCTGCAATGCTCAGGCTTTAAATCATGAATGCGGCAGATGTATTTGTCCTGATTTGGTAGTATCCTAAGCCAAGGGAACCTTTTAACATCATCATGGGTGATAGGGCTAATCCAAATATCATACCCAGAGCGTTCGGTCCCACCCTATCGTTATAAAAGACAAATTTTCAAAGCTATCTACCACATTTTGAATTGACATCATGCCTTTCTGGATATACATTGTATATCTAAAAATTCGAGAGGAATGGCTATGCAAAACAATATTGAGCTGCAAATTGGGAAATGGGTAAATTCCCTTGGGATAAGGCTCCCTAAGCATATTTCAGAGGCTCTTCACTTGAGGCCAAAGGACAAGCTAAGTTGCGCTATCGAAAATGGAAAACTGGTTTTAAAGCCGCTGAGTAGGGTCAAAAAGTATACGCTCAAGGAATTGTTGGCCAAAGTAGAAGAACCTAGCGATGAAATATCATGGGGCAAACCTGAAGGAGAGGAAGTTTGGTAGACTACATTCCAAAACGTGGAGATTTTATTCGTCTCAATTTTGCTCTACAAGCCGGGCATGAAGAAATGGGGAGCAGACAAGCACTGGTCTTAAGCCACACTTCATTTAATAGAAAGATGGGATTTGTTTTTGTTTGTTCCATATGCACCACTAAACGCAGAAATCCATTTTATGTGTCGATTCCCGCAGCTAAGAAAGTTGCGGGAGTTATAATGGCAGATCAATTACGTTCATTTGACTACAGGGCACGAAAAGCGCTTTTTATCAGCAAGTGTCCTGATGTATTACTTCAGGAAGTTTTAATGCATATAGAGCCAATTATGTTTTAAGGCCCAAAAGAATCGCTGATCGAGTTAGGGAAAAGCTATAGAAGACTAATTAAACCTGACACCCCTGTCAAAATCTCATTTTGAACCCCTTGAGTCTTCTAAATACCTTCTGGGATTTCGGTGATTTCCGCGCTGAGGCGCTCAGCGTCCTCACAAGACAGCGTGGTGTTAAGTTGCATGTGCGAAAGAACTGACAGGTTTTAACAATAGTTTGCACCCGGACTGTCAACACGCTGCGCGTTTTTCCCGCCGGTAAAACTCGCGGTTAGCCTGCATAGCATGCCAGGTTACTAGGAAACATAACTTATATGGATCTTGTTTTACAAATTTGGGGAGGGTTGTTTTATCTCACAAATAAAATCTGTTTCGCACTTGCCGAAGGTAAAGAAAAAAATAGGAAACGACAGCTAAAAATTATTGGATGGACAATTTATATCCTTGGAGTTCCAGCATGGGTAGCAATTCTTATTATTAAACACGATTGGATTGCTGCATCGATTGAGGCCGGTGGTATTCCTGCAATGCTTTTTGGCTTATATAATGTTTATAAAAATAGTGAAAAACCAAACAGTTTCTTTAATATTATTGCGTCTTTTTTTTCTTATGCGTTTATAATATTTGGAACCAGTTATAGCTTATACGATTATGGTGGCATTACTTCAATATCTCAGTTGTTAGAAATTGGCGTTATGATTGGCTTTTTGTTGGGGAGTTATCATTTAGCTAAAAACAAGACCTATGGGTGGCTATTTTTTATGATTATGAACGGAAGTATGGGAACATTGATGATTATTCAAAATAAACCAATTTTAGCAATTCAGCAGACTGTATCGCTATGTGTTGTTGTATACGGCTTCATAACAGCGATAAGAGTTAGTAGAGCGCAAAATGCTCACGAAATAAGTTAGGTTTCCGAACGTATCGGATAGATGGTGGTAAACTATACTGAAAATGGCCGGGACCAAAGTAAGCTTGAAGGAGACTCATGTTTAGAAAAGATTTTATCCTTAAAAAGCTCATAAGCAGTGATAAATGAGGAAGATATTATAAGTGTCCCTTCTTAGGTATTTTGCCCGTAGGTTGGCGCAGACCAAGTTCGGTCAAAAATCCCTGACCAAACCGGACGGGCTAGCTATCTTGAAGCAGCAACCTTGTAGGCGAGTTTACGTCGGCTTAGTCTTAATGGCGATGAGTTATTTGATAGGTTTGTCTGCCCTGGCTTTCTTGAGCTATCTGTCGGTGAAATTGAGCAAGCCGATCACAATCGCAGTCGGCGGCCCTGTTGCTTTCTTATTGGTGCATATCATGTTCGGGGTCGGCGTTTATCTGGCCGGACAGAACTATGCTTCAGAGGTGCTGCAATGGGCGACCAAGCGATTTCTGCAAAAATACGGATAATTGAGATTTTTTTACCATATCATGTTGAACTCAGGATAGGCAATGGGGGTCGGGCCACGCGAAGTACTTGATATGAAACGAATAAGTACCGATCCTGCCCTCTGAGATAGGCCTATAGGCCTTGAAAACACCCGTTTATGGGATGTAAAAGCAGAATAATCAATGCCTTAGCGTG
>JBAVYC010000331.1:0-11033 GCA_049698595.1 Desulfobacterales bacterium
GCTTGATGCTGGATACCCTGGAACTGGCCGCCCGGGTTCAGGGCGTCGAGCACTGTGTGGCTTACGCCCCGATAGGGGCACATTCTTATTTCCAAAGCATGGTGCCCGATTGTTTCAGCTTGATACCCCAGCAAGGGGCCGATCTCGGAGAGCGGCTTGCCAACACCCTGGCCGATCGCTTCCAACACGGTTGCCAAAAAGTGGTGGTTATGAACAGTGACGGTCCGACCCTACCTCTGCCCTATTTAGAACAAGCCTTCCGGCAGTTGCAGCAGTGTGACGTCTCCCTGGGAATGGGCCATGACGGCGGCTATTATCTTATCGGAATGAAACAGATGCAGCCGGAATTGTTTGAAAATATTGCCTGGAGCAGTGATCGGGTATTACGCCAGACCCTTGATGCCTGCCGGCACCTGCAGTTGAAAGTGCATCGGCTGCCGCAGTGGTACGATGTGGACGTGGGCGAGGATCTGCAGAAACTGCGTTCCGATCTGGCGAAAAATCCAACAGCAGCCCCGCGTACCGGGGCCTATCTGCAGCATTGGCACAATGGTTGATGAAAATTTACTCTCAATTAGACCCATACGGACTTGAATTTTGATCTTATTTTCATTCCGACTTATAAAAGGTGTCAGGTGTCAGGTTTCGGCCTAGCCGCAGGCCCGAAAAGCGGCCAGCCCAATCGCAAAAGAAACTCCTGCATGGCAAATGTCGAGTTGAGGCGGTTTCATCACAGATGCATAACAAATTGAAATCATACTATTTTACTTCCTATTTTCAATCCACTGACCGGTTGACATGGGGTATAAAGTTTGCCATAGTTTACCATCTCAGACCCTTATAGATACTGTTTCTATTTAAACTGTACAAATTCCAACCTGATATGGCAGAGTCCTCAACCCAAAGATCCGACTGGCTATCACGTATGCTCGGCGCAACCATAGAGGGGCCCCTGCCGCTGCTCCTGCTGCTGGTTGCGTTTGCCGGCGGCATTGTGGCTTTAATGATTACGGCGCGTGAGGAAGAGCCCCAGATTGTTGTGCCCTTGGCCGATGTGCTCATAGCAGCACCCGGACTGAGTGCCGAGCAGGTGGAGCGCCAAATTGCCACCCCGCTGGAAAAATTTCTCCATCAAATCGATGGCGTCGAGCATGTCTACTCAATGTCCCGCCCTGGCCAATGTGTTGTGACAGTGCGATTTTTTGTGGGAGAGGACCGGGAAGATTCCCTGGTCAAAATCTACAATAAAGTGTTTTCCCAAATCGATCAAATTCCGGCCGCCGTGCAATCCTGGGTGGTCAAACCCATCGAGGTCGATGATGTTCCCATCGTGGTAGCTGCTTTGTGGAGCGATAATCCCGGGTTGACCGGTGATCACGAACTGCGCCGGCTGGCCGAGGAGATCGAACATGACCTGCAGTCCATTAAAGACACCAGCAGGATCGAGGTAACAGGCGGGCGGCCCAGACAAATTCGCGTTGAACTGGATCCGGAAGCGCTGGCCTCACGACGTACGACACCGCTGGAGGTGGCGTGGGCCATTGATATCTCCAATAAGCTAGTGCCCGCCGGCGACGTCCAGGTCCTGGATCAGAATATCGCGATAGAGGCCGGAGACTTCATCCACAGCGCCGGCGACCTCCGTAAACTGGTGATCAATGTCGTCGACGGCGTTCCCATATATCTTGATGATGTCGCCCGTGTCATCGATGGTCCTGCCGAGCCTGCCAGTTACACCTGGCTTGGTTTTGGTCCGGCCTCGGACCGGCAGCAGCAGAATCCCGATATTTATCCGGCCGTGGCAATCTCCATCGCCAAAAAAAAAGGAGCCAATGCTGTCTGGGTGGCTGAAGAGGTCGAGGACTATTTTGCAAAGCTCAAACGCGATATTTTCCCGCCCGAAGTCAACTACCGCATCATTCGAAACTACGGCCGCACGGCCGATGATAAGATCAATAATCTTGTTTCCAGTCTTTTGGTGGCGATGCTGACCGTCACGGTTTTTATCGGGATTTTTTTAGGTTGGCGCGCTGCCCTGGTGGTGGGTCTGGCGGTTCCAATCTGCTACGGCATTACCTTGGTCCTGGGTTTGTATGTCGGCTACACCATCAACCGGGTGACCCTCTTCGCCCTCATCCTGGCCCTGGGGCTGCTGGTCGATGATCCCATCACCGGTGTCGATAACATCGAGCGATATTTGCGGATGGGACACCATCCGCGACGTCAGAGCGTGATTCTGGCCATGGGGGAAATCAAAGGGGCCCTAATTATGTCGACCATCGCCATCATCGTCGCTTTTGCGCCTTTGCGTTTTATCACCGGGATGATGGGGCCCTATATGGCGCCGATGGCGTTCAATGTTCCGGTGAGTGTTACCGTCAGTACCGTGGTCGCCTTTTTGGTAACGCCATGGCTTGCTTATAAATTTCTCAAACCCGCCGTTGGAAATTCCGGATACGACATTACACGCACCGGGTTATACCGGGTTTATGCATGGTTGCTGAAGCCGCTGCTTGACACCCATCTGCGCTCGTGGATTTTTTTAGGGATTGTCCTGGTGTTGTTCGGTGCCTCTATGATATTGCCGGCCCTGCGCCTGGTGCCGCTCAAGCTGCTGCCCTACGATAACAAAGATGAGTTTCAGGTGATCATCGATATGCCTGAAAGCACCACTCTTGAGCGCACCCAGGGCGTGGTCAGCGCACTCAGCACTTATTTGAGCAGCGTGCCTGAAGTGCGGGATTACATGGCTTTTGTGGGCGTGCCGTCCCCTATGGATTTTAACGGCATGGTGCGGCATTATTACCTGCGACGGGGCGCCTACTATGCCGATATCCGGGTAACTATTGCCGAACGTCAGCGCAGGTCCCAGCAGTCCCATGCCATATTGCTGCGCATTCGCCGTGATCTGGAAGCAATCGCTGAAAGCTTCAATGCCCGCATCAAGCTGGTGGAAGTACCGCCGGGCCCGCCGGTGATTTCAACGGTAGCCGTGGAACTCTACGGATCAAAGGCAACGCCTTACACTGAATTGCAGCAAGCGGCCAGGGTGCTGGAACAACGTTTTAAGCAAGAGCCCTTCGTGGTTGATGTCGACACCTCCGTCGAAGATAATCAGTCCAAAAAAACATTTGTACCGGACAGAGAAAAGGCGGCCTTGTCCGGGATCGGAACCGAGGATATTGCAGCAACCCTTCATCTGGCCAACCGGGGATTGGTCGCGGGGTTTATGCAAATTCCGAGCGAGGTTAATCCATTGCCGGTGGTTTTGCAACTGCCCCTCGACGTTCGCAGCTCCCCCCGCGCCCTGTCCACCCTGCACATTAAAGGCAAGCCGGGGATTATGAAGATTCGAGAAAAATCCGGTCTGCGTGACGCTCCCCAGCCGATTGTTTCTCTGGCCGAGCTCGGTGAGATGCGATGGTCCCTGCAGAACAAGGCCATCTATCACAAAAATCTGCGACCGGTTGTCTATATTTTTGCGGAAGTGGCCGGACGACCGCCGGCTGAGATCGTATTGGATGTCAGCAGTGATATGAATACAGACACTGCCCATAGCCAGCCTTTGCCCCTGAAGGGGCGCACCTACTTTAATTCGGGGGGCGGCCTGCCATGGACGCTGCCCGATGATATCAAGGCGGTCTGGAACGGGGAAGGAGAGTGGCAGATTACGCTGCGGGTGTTCCGCGATCTGGGGATTGCTTTCGGCGTTGCCTTGCTGGGAATATTCCTGGTGTTGCGCATTCAAACGGGTCTGTCCGCGACCACCTTCATCATCATGCTCGCCATACCGCTGTCCGTTATCGGCATCATGCCGGGGTTTTGGCTGCTAAACCAGCTCGGTGAGCGGGTGGTGGACGGTTTTGCCAATCCGGTCCTTTTTACAGCCACGGCCATGATCGGGATGATTGCCCTGGCCGGTATCGTGGTTCGTAATTCTTTGATATTGATCGAATTTATTCACATAGCATTGCGTGAAGGCAAAAGTTTACAGGAGGCTTTGCTGCAAGCGGGAGCGGTCCGCATGCGTCCCATCTTTCTGACGGCGGGAACCACCCTGTTAGGCAATATGGTGATCACGCTGGATCCGATTTTCAACGGGCTGGCCTGGGCCATCATTTTCGGGATTGCGGCCTCCACCCTGTTTACACTGTTTGTGATTCCGGTTCTCTACAGTCTGGTGTTTGCCAACAAAACGGGGCATGGACTGCCTCCGGGAAGGGATATTCAAGTGTGAAAGCTGCATTGAAAATACTGGGAATTATTTTTGCGCTGGCACTGCTGGGTGGGGTCATGGCTTACCTGGCAGGATTTTTTGATGAAAAGATCCCGCTAGATTTCAGTCGCGTGGTGCCTGCCGCCGTTAGCGGCCAGCCATTTACCATAGAGGTTGTGGAGGATCCTCTAATCGATCAGGCGGCCGGTACCCTGCGCGCTAAAGTCGAAACGGTGATTTCGCCCCTGATTACGGCCCGGATTTCATCCATTGCGGTATGGGCCGGTGACGAGGTGAAGGCAGGGCAGGTGTTGGTGACACTCGACTCACGAGAGCTCAAGGCCCGGGTGGACCAGGTTCATCAGGCGGTAGTTGCTGCCGGAGCGCGATTGAAGCAGACAGAAAAGGATCTTGCCCGGGTTAAACGAATTATACGGGCGGATCCCGGAGCCGTTTCCAAGGCCGAGCGTGACCGCGTAGAAACGACCTTGAGTACCGCCCAGGCTGAGCTTATGCAATTAAAGCGCCAGGAGGACGAAGCCGGAACCGCCCTGAGCCACAGTAAGCTGGCGTCGCCCATCGCCGGTCGTATCGTCGAACGCCTTGGGGATCCCGGTGATACCGCTATCCAGGGGGAACCGCTATTGCGCCTGTATGATCCCGCCACCCTGCGGCTGGAAGCCAATGTTCGTGAGTCGGTGGCGTCAAAGCTGGCAAAAGGTCAACACCTCACGGCGGAGATTGATGCGCTTAAAAAGAAGTTTGCCGTAGTTGTTGACGAAATTGTTCCCTCCGCAGACCCCGGTTCACGCTCGTTTCTGGTCAAAGTCAGCCTGACTGACGGCACCGGTCTGTATCCGGGCATGTTCGGCAGATTGATGATCCCCATCGGAAAAGTCGAAAGGATTTATATACCTTTAATGGCCGTGACCCATGTGGGCCAGCTCGATTTCGTCATCGTGGACACGGAGCAGGGGGCCGTTCGCCGCTATGTGCGTCTGGGTGAATCCGGCCCGGACGATCGCATTGAGGTCATCAGTGGATTGACTGCCGGAGAGACGGTCTTGATCGCTGCGCAGTGATTGTTTCTGACGTGCGCATTAAGAAAATAAGGGATTGAGGGATTTAGGAATTAAAGGAATTCTATATAGTTGAAATTATTTAAGCGAAGTGGCGGTAAATCTAACACTAACTCAATTTTGATGAAAAATAAAAATCGATAATGGCACGGCCCAGTTCCGTGGATCTCGTGCCGAGGATCTTCCCGTGAACCCCTAAGATGCCAATACATATTCCTCGGGTTCCATCCGGAGCCAAGGCATATGCTGCGAGCCAGTCATATTTAAATCGATCCAATTTATCATTGATGGTACCGGTTTTGGCTCCAAGTTCAAATTTTTTAAACAATCTTTTTCGGCGCAGCCTGCGAAAGGCCTTGCGGCTGGTCCCGTAACGGACGGCATCCTGCATCAACGCCTTCAAATCCGCCGCTGTTTGGCGGCTTACCGCCGAGTTCAGCACACCGGGATCGGCGTTATAAACGTTGTTACCCGCATCATCCTGAATTGTTTCCACCAGCCATGGTATCGGCATTTCGCCCCTGTTCGCTGCAACGGCTGCAAGCAAAGTGGCATGCAGCGGAGAAATGAGCGTTTTTTTATTAAATCCGGAGGCAATTTCAGCCAGTCCGAAATCATCCGGCGGCACCTCGATGGTGCTCATCTCCAAAGGAAGATCAAAGGCAATCGGCCTGTTAAAGAGAAATTTTTCGGCATACCCGACAAGGACGTCTTGGCCGAGATCATATATTCCCAACTTACCGAAAACGGAGTTATTCGATAGTGCAAAGGCCTTACGAAAAGTTGTTTTGGTACTGTACCGTCCCTTGGACGGCTTCAATTGATTTTTATAGAGCGTGTGTCTGCGACCTCTGAAATACAGTGTTTTATCCGGGGTAAATCCCGCTGACTCCAGCGCTGCAGCTGCCGACACGATTTTAAATAGGCTGGCAGCCGGATAATCCGCCTTGAGGTTCAAATTCCCTGTGTTGCCGTTTGCATCGAATCCGACCATGGCGATGACGCGGCCGTCATGGGGGCTCAGCACTACCACTGCCGACTGCAATGTTCTGGACCGATTCTGCAGCCGGGCGATATAATTTTGAAGCTTTGCATTTATGGTTGTCCTGATAGTATAGCGCCCGCCCTCATTTTTATGGACGAGCCGATCCGTCAGCGCCAACGGATCACCGGAGATATCGGTTAGAAAAACGGCCAGATCCTTGCGGGTAAGCTTTAACTGAGTGGTACTGAGATCTTTTTCCGATAGGGATGAATTTTGATCGGCTCGGCTCCAATGGTCTGAAATCCGGAAACCCGCCAATAAAAAAATAACCAGGACCATTAACAGGCCACCGGCAATCGTTAACAGAAACGGGAGCTTTTTCAGATAATGATTTCTTATTGTGTTTTTTTGGAGTCTTGCCTGATACTTCCGCCATTTGGCAGGATATTTTGCATTATATCTCATTTCAGCGTATGGTGATTAAGATGTTCATTTTTTTTGTGGAGAAACGATACGGAGTCGGCCCATCTGGATTCCATAAAAAAGGGGGTCGCAAATGCCCCCCATCGCCTTCTTCTTTTAATATTGCCATACTGATTGATCTGAGTCAAGCACCTCGCGCTTGCCGGCATACAGAACAAGAGCCGGAGACCAGGGCAGACGGGAATTGAAAAGCACGAAATCCGACTCTTTTTCTTTTTTCGCGGGCGCGTTCTTTTGATTTTTTTGCGGCTTATCCGGATTACGCCTTAGTATTTTTGCAAAATTTGCAGCAAAATTTTTTTAATGATAAATAGATTTGCTAATTCACTTTTAACGTCTTATCATATTATGTTGAGGATAACCTGAGGGTAATAAACGAAAATGTATTCATCCGATATCAAGCTGTGCGCCCGACAAATTGTCAAAGAATCATTGAACCAGATATTGGCCAATATTTACCAGATTCCTACTCTGGAAGAGATGAAAAGATTTTTGGAAAAAAATTTTGATCATTCTTTTGATGAATACATTGTTACCCAAAAAATTAAGCGTTCCCACCCGGAGTGGGGCAATGAGCGGGTGGCGGAAGAATTGGATAAGCAAAAAAGGTATTATGAAAATGAACTGCGGGTAAACTTGAGAATTGCAGCGTTAAATACTATTGAAGAAATTGAAAACCTGATCATTAGTCTTAACAAGGCCATCCGGGAATGGAAAATTATGCATCTTTAACCCCACCGTTATATTTCAACCATGCCGTCCTGGTTCACTTTGCCCAATGATTTCAAACTGGGCCATTAGAAATCCCTCAAGCGGATGATACATCCTGCCGATAATCCTTCTACAAGGATTTTCCAACGACCGAGGATGTAATATGATGAAGGTAATTAAGCTATTCGGACTCGCTGCGGTACTGATAATTGCCGCATTCTTTGCGAATTATTTTGGTTTCGTATCTATTCCCTGGCTGGAATTTAATTCCGTTGCCACCTATGGGGAAGATGCCATCCGAGCGGATGAGGCTGTTCGGGAAGTGTTTAAATAATCAGGAAACACGCTTGAATTTTTCTTGTACAGCGCCGCAGACAGGACATTTTTGCGGTGCTTGGTCCTCACCGATATACCCACAGACCTGACATATATAATAATCTGTTTCACGATCGGAAACCATATCGTTTAAGGCTTTTTTGTAAAGTTCGGCATGCAGGCTTTCTACATCGCGGGCCTGGGAAAAAGCTTTTAATGCGCTCCGGTTGCCCTCTTCAGAGGCAGCCTTAATCAGTTTGGGATATTCTTCCACATTGGCCTTAATCTCATTCTGAAAAGCTGTTTCAAGATTTTTTTCGGTCGATCCGATTTTTCCACGCATCAGTAACAGGTATCGGCGGGCATGGACGGATTCAGCATCGGAAACCGCCCGGAACAGACGCGCTATCTGGGAATAGCCTTCCATTTCAGCTTTTTTTGCGAAGGTAGCATTTCGGACTGAAGCTTTTGATTCGGCTGCAAATGCATAGGCAAGGTCCTTTTCCGTTTGATCTGACATGATTTCGGGGCTCCTTATTTTTTTCTCTGTTTCTATGTTAAGATCTTGTAATTTATTATGAAAATAGCTCTTTTTTTGGACATTATTTATGTATATTAGCGCCCAATTGAGGGATTTAGGCATTGAGGGATTAGGGGATTAAAGGATAAAATCAATAAATTAAAATAGAATTTCTTCAATTCCTAAATTTCTCAATCTCTGAATTAGACCACGTCCAATTTTCATACAATCCCGCGACAGTTAATGAATCACAGCCATTTTTCCAAACTGGATGACGAGATCTGAATTACGGTAATCCGAGCATTTCCTCCGCCAGGTGCTTCCACTCTTCTACAAGAGAGATGTCGGGTCTGTGGCGACCGGCACGGGAGTACCAGTAGTCAGCGTTCCATAAAACCCCCTCCTCGCGGTGGAGATAGGCGTGTACGGCGCTGCCCTCTTTGGTCGGAATGTCCTGGGCGATGGTGTGCGCTTTATCCCAATTTCCCTTCTTATCCCACCACAGAGAGGTGAGTGTCTCGGACAGCTGAAATGGCGGACTGTCATTATCGATACTTTTAAGGTATGTTTCAAAATTCATGGTGCCTCCTATTTTTCTGGAAATACGCTATTTTAATTAGAAAATCAACGCTATTATATGAGTTTTGATGCTGCCATCATTGCCTTTCACTTTCGGCAGCAATTTGGTATAGCCAGGATTATGTTAAAAACCCAATTACCTCCGTCGAATCAGGTATTCCAGACATGCCCCGTCAACCCGTCGTAAACGGTCAGGCTGAATCTCGGCTGCGACTGATCCTGAAAATCGTAGTCGTGGTTATTTGCCGGCTGGTGCTGAACACGGCACGCCGCTTTACCTATCCCTTTGCACCGGTTTTAAGCCGGGAGCTGGGAGTACCACTGACATCCATCACTTCACTAATCGCTGTAAATTGGGCAACCTCCCTTCTGGGTATATTTTTCGGCCCGCTGGCTGATCGATTCGGTTACCGGAAAATGATGGTTCTCGGACTGGTCATGCTGGCAGTGGGAATGTTTGCGGGCGGCTTGTTTCCTTCATACGGCGTTATTCTGATCACATTATTTCTAGCCGGACTGGGGAAAATGGTTTTTGACCCGGCTGTTCAGGCTTACGTCAGCGAACGGGTGCCTTATAAACGAAGAGCGACGGCAATCGGTTTTCTTGAAATTAGCTGGGCCGGAAGCACGCTTTTGGGGATACCACTGATCGCATTGCTGATAGACAACGTGGGCTGGCGTTCCCCTTTTTTCGCCATGGGGGCCATCGGTCTTGCAGGCATAATTGTGCTGAGCGTACTAATTCCAGCGGACGAAAAGTCAATTTCAAATCCGCGCCGGGCGCTATCTGTTAAAAATGTGTTCTCAATTATAGTGCAGGATAAATCTTCACTGGGCGCGCTGGCTTATGTCTTTTTTTTCAGTGCCGCCATCGATAATCTGTTTGTTGTTTACGGTGCCTGGCTGGAAAAAGCGTTTAGCGTGGGTATTGTTGCTCTGGGCATGGCAACGGGTGTCATTGGGGCGGCGGAGCTGGTGGGTGAGATCCTGGTGGCAACCCTATCAGACCGATTCGGTTTGAAAAGGGCTGTCATGATCGGGGTGACAATCTGCATCTTTACATACAGCCTGCTGCCCTTTGTTGGCCAATCATTGTTGACGGCATTGACCGGTCTGTTTATTCATTTTCTAATTTTTGAGTTTACGATCATTTCCAGCCTCGCCCTGTGTACCGAATTGCAGCCTGAAATGCGAGCCACAGTAATTGCCGGTTTCTTTGCAGCCGCCGGCCTGGGAAGGATCGTGGGTGCTTTAATCGGCGGACCGATCTGGCTGGCCGGCGGCCTGGTCGCCACAAGTCTGGTTTCAGCCGGCATCACCGCCCTGGCCCTGATATCGCTTGGCTGGGGGTTGCGTGGATGGCGTAAGGGGTAGATTGATAGGGGCACAAATTAATATGCGGGAAGTTGTTTTAAAATCGAAAAAACGCAGCGTCATCAATATTCAACGTTCGATGTTGGACGTTCGATGTTCGACGTTCAATCTGTTCACTGTTTCGATCAGGCGAAGTTTCATGCAAGATTGACTTTTTAAGGGTCACGCAATCTATGAGACTACTATTTGCCGCGGCAAATTTTTTCTTGCCTCCTGACCTTCCATCTTTCTCGGAAACTTTAGATAGGGGATGATGGCCTCGTTTTTATTTCCGCCGGTTCCATCATAGGTAATGGAAACCACCGGCACCCCGGTTTTGTTCTCGATCTCTTTTGACATGGCTTCGGTGATAAGAGAAGGACAGCAAAACGCCGGACTGGTCTGAACAAATAAGGATACATCCGGATAATGGCGTTTGATATAGAATACCTTCAGGATATTTTCCATGGACTCGCCGGTGTGCTCTATCCTCAGATTGTATCGGGATAGAATTTTCTGAGGCGATTCATCGTATGCCTGAGGGGGCTCCTTTAATATCCGATTAAAGTACGCATAATAGGTTCTCTCCAGTCGGGTTGCGGTCGCATAAAGGGCTTTTGATGACAGCACGTTTAAATAATGGCCTTCGACGAACCACTTTCGCAGATACGGTCTGGCGATCATCTTCATAAGCGAACTGAACGGTGTTGTGATAACTTCACCGCCCTGTTCTTCAATGAAATGAATCAGTTCTTGGTTTATAACCTCATTATCCCGGGCATAGATGTCACC
>JBAVYC010000332.1:0-2754 GCA_049698595.1 Desulfobacterales bacterium
CATCTGATATCAGGTTACGAGACTCCAGTACCGAGTGCCCAGTACCCAATACCCAATACCCAGCAAAAGGTGAATCATGTCCATTCTCAGGGCTTTCCTTAAATTTATCGATGCCGTCAATGACCGGGTGGGAAACCTGCTTTCTTATTTTTTGTTTTTTTTCTTTGTGCTTCTTTTAATGGAAGTCATATTAAGATATTTTTTCAATTCTCCCACCGTCTGGGCCAACGAACTGGCCCAGATGCTTTTCGGAGCCTATGCGATTCTGGCAGGCGGCTATATCCTGCGCACCGGCGGCCACGTCAACGTAGATATCCTCTATTCCCGCCTTTCCAGAAAGCAGAGGGCCGTGCTGGACATTGTCACTTCATCTCTTTTTTTCCTGTTCTGCGGGATGCTCCTGGTATACGGCGGCTCGCTGGCCTGGGACTCCCTGGCGCGCTTCGAGCACTCCCAGTCGGCCTGGAATCCTCCTTTGTACCCAGCCAAATTGATGATTCCGCTTGCAGCTCTTTTGCTCATGCTGCAGGGGCTGGCCAAACTCATACGGGATATTCTCATCTTATGTAACATTGACACTGGTGTGACCGTCGAGACCCAGAAAGGAGAGACGTTATGAGTATTGAACTGTTAAGCATTCTCTTTTTCGGGTCCCTGCTTGTATTTCTGGTCCTGGGTCTGCCACTTACTTTCGTGCTGGGCGGCGTGTCCATGATATTTATTTATTTCACCTGGGGTCCGGAGGCTTTCTATATGGTGGCCGCCCAAACCTGGGGCGCCATGAATAAATTCACCCTGGTGGCCGTACCTCTGTTTATTTTTATGGCCATGATTCTGGAACGTTCCGGCGTGGCCAAAGGCCTCTATGAGATGATGTACTTGTGGTTCGGCCCGGTTGCCGGAGGTCTGGCTATCGGCACCGTCGTGATCTGTGCCCTTTTTTCGGCCATGTGCGGGATCAGCGGTGCGGCCGTGGTCAGCATGGGAACCATTGCCCTGCCTTCGATGCTGCAACGCAACTATGACAAAGAATTGGCCCTGGGCTGCATCAATTCCGGCGGCGGCTGGGGCATTCTCATTCCGCCTAGCGTCATAATGATTCTTTATGCCTTGATTTCAGGAGAGTCGGTGGGCAGGCTGTTCGCCGGAGGTGTTTTTCCCGGCCTGCTTCTGCTGGTTCTTGTTTCCAGTTACATCGGTATTCGATGTTATTTTCAGCCGCACCTCGGCCCGGCCCTGCCCCGGCAGGAGCGCGGAGACTGGAAACGGAAAATTACCGCACTCAAAGCCGTTATTTTACCCATTGTTATTGTGATTATGGTGCTGGGATCGATCATCGGCGGCGTGACGACGCCCACGGAAGCCGCCGCCATGGGCGTTTTGGGAGCGATTATCTCGGCTCTGGTTTACCGGCAATTCAGCTGGGCCATGATGAAGGAAGCCGCCATGCGGACCCTGAGGCTGACCGGCATGATCATGTGGATTCTTTTCGGCGCTTACTGTTTCAGCGCCGCCTATCACGGGATGGGGGCGCACCAGATGATCGTGAATATGATGCAGCATATCCCCGGCGGCCCCTGGGGAACGATTATCTTCATCCAGTTCATCATTTTTCTGCTGGCCATGGTAATGGACCCGGCCGGAATTATGATGATTACCGTACCGGTATTTTTGCCGATAATCAAAGCCCACGGTTTTGATCCCCTGTGGTTCGGCATCCTCTTTGTGATCAACATGGAAATCGGTTACATGACGCCGCCGTTCGGTTTTAACCTTTTCTACCTCAAAGGAATTGTGCCGCCCGGTATCACTATGGGAGACATCTATCGTTCGGTCATCCCGTATACCCTGGTCGAATCGCTGGGATTGGCACTGGTCATGATTTTTCCTCAGATTGCCGTCTGGCTGCCGAATCAACTTTTATAGAACCATTGTAAAATCTCTTACTTACCAGACCATCGAGAACGAGTTGCAAAAGGTTCTTAAATATCTACTTCCCCTTTTATCAAGGGGTTTTCCCTTCAAGGAAATTGCTTACTTGTTCGGATCAGGTCATATACTCCGCAGGGAGGATAACCCAGGGCGACCTAACCAAAAAATATACCTTGTGGAAATTGAGAGCTTTGGCTGCATGCGGTTTCCTAATAGCATCGTTGCCCTTCCGTCAGGTGACCAAAACGTTATGACTATTTCGGAGGAATTGAGTATGGAATGTTTGATGGATCACATCGTTTTGAATGTCGAAGATGATGAGAAGATGATCGCTTTTTATTCAAAAGTACTAATGTTTGCGCCTGAACGCTTGGAGGAATACAACGCCGGGGATGTGCCATTTCCGTCTGTGCGGCTGAATTCGAATACGATCATCGACCTGTTTCCGAAAAAAATATGGCAGAAAAGCGCCCGGGCTGAGCGGCGCAGCGAGAACTTGAACCATTTCTGTATTGCTTTGAGTAAGGGGACGTGGCAGGATCTTTTGGAACGGCTCAAGGCCAACAACGTCCCAATAGAAGAAGGACCTGTTCCACGCTGGGGTGCGCACGGTACTGGAACGTCAATCTATTTTCAGGACCCGGAAGGCAACCTAATCGAAGCGCGGTATTATGAGGGCAAAAATAATCCAGAGAAAAATCTCCTTGGGTCTTAGGCAGCAAAAGCTGTTTTCGTAAAATTCCACACAGATTATATCCGCCTAACCATAGCATGGTAGTTGAGGACGTCATTGTCGACAGAAATCACAGGTGTCCAGGGATC
>JBAVYC010000333.1:0-6256 GCA_049698595.1 Desulfobacterales bacterium
TGGCCAGGGGATCGACCGCCTCGGCACTGGTTAACACATTGGGTGGATTTTCGCCGAAGTGAATGGGCAGAAAAACGGTGCCGGGTTCTACCGTGTCGCTTATGTTTGCCGGGGCTTCCATACGGCCCCGGCGCGAGGAGAGCACCAGCACATCGCCTTCTTTGGCCGCCAACACCTCGGCATCTTGCGGATTGATGGTGACATAACCGGTTGTCTGTTCGACATCCAGATGCGGTGAAACTCGGGTCATGGTACCGGTGTGAAAATGGGCAAACATGCGGCCGGTGGTCAGAAAATAGGGGTATTTGTCATCGGGCATTTCCGCCGGATCCTGGTAGTCGACAGCATGAAATTTCCCCTTGCCCCGGGTAAATTGCTCCTTGTGCAAATAGGGTGTTCCCGGGTGCTCGCCGTCCGGACAGGGCCATTGCAAGCCGTCCAATCCCAGGCGCGCGTAAGTCATGCCGGCATAGCTTTTGGGTGTCAGGGAAGCCATCTCGTTGAATATTTCTTCAGGGCTTTCGTAATGCATCTCATAGCCCATGGCGGTTGCCAGGCGGCTGATGATTTCCCAGTCGGCCAGGGTGTTCCCAATGGGTTCAATCGCCTGGTGAATCCGCATGCAGCGGCGTTCCGTATTGGTCACCGTCCCTTCTTTTTCAGCCACAGAGGCCGCTGAAAAGACCACGTCGGCCACCTGGGCGGTTTCCGATAAAAACAACTCCTGCACCACCAGAAAGTCCAGCTCTTTAAGCGCATGACTCAGGTGATTCCAGTCCGGGTCGCTCAATTTGGGGTTCTCCCCGATCACATACAATCCTTTTAGTTTTCCCTCCAGCATGGCCGGGATCATGTCCGTTATGGTTAAGCCGGGACATTCTGAAAGCGGTTTGCTCCAGGCATTGGAAAATTTCTCGCGGACCTGGGGATCAGCCACCGGCTGATAGCCCGTCATCACGTTGGGCAGCCCTCCCATATCGCAGGCACCTTGCACATTGTTCTGCCCCCTTAAAGGATTCACACCGCCGCCGCGAACCCCCACATTACCGCACAGCATCGCCAGATTACAGCAGGATTTGACGTTGTCCACCCCGGTGGTGTGCTGGGTGATGCCCATGGCGTATAGCAGGCTGGCGGGCGGATGGGTGGCGTAAAGCTCAGCCATACGTTCCAGATGCCGGGGATCAACCCCGGTAATCTCGCGGACCTTGTCGGGGGTATAGGCCTTGACGACCTTTTCCAGGGCTTCGTAGTCTTCGGTGCGCTGACCAATGTAGTCTTCGGCCTGCCAACCGTTTTTGATGATGACATGCATCATGCCGTTTAAAAGGGCCACATCGCTGCCCAGACGATGATTGACGGCCACATCCGCAAAACGCGAAAGCTGAATGTTGCGCGGATCCGCTAAAATGAGTTTAGCGCCCCTTTCCTTGGCTCTGAAGATCCGCCTGGCGATCAGCGGGTGGCAGGCCGTGGTGTTGGTCCCGATGACAAATATACAGCCGGATGCTTCGATTTCCGCAATGGAATTCGTCATGGCCCCACTGCCGAAAGCGGCGGCCAGACCGGCCACCGTGGAAGAGTGTCAGAGACGGGCGCAGTGATCGACGTTGTTGGTACCGATGACGGCGCGGGCAAATTTTTGGGCCAGATAATTTTCTTCATTGGTGATTTTGGCCGACACCAGTATGCCGACGGCGTCCGGCCCGTATTTTTCAATGATCGCGCGGAAACGATCGGCCGCAAGTTGAATGGCTTCGTCCCAGTCGGCCTTGATGAATCTGCCAAACGCTTTGATAAGCGGCTGTTTCAGGCGCAGGAAACTGTTGACATGTTCGTGGAGGTTCCAGCCTTTGATGCACAGTTTGCCCTCATTTACCGGGTGGGTTTTCATCGGCAGGGTGCTGACGATATTACCGTCGATCACTTCAAAAAGGACGCCGCAGCCGGTTCCGCAGTAAGAACAGATCGAGGGAATAAATTTGCAATCCATATTTCTTCTCCGCTAGTAGCTCTCAGTTATTCGTTATAAAAATGTAAACGTTCACAGGTTCAGCGTTCAGGGTTATCTTTCTTGCGTTGATCTTGCTCGTAGACTATTAAATTATTCTTGACCAGTTGTTAAAATCGTTCCAACTATTCAAGTTATTTTCACGTGTTTTCCCTTCAACCGTGGCGTGGTACCGGCACGGCAGGTCACAGAACTCACAAATCATCGGGTCGGATTGGACGTGAACCCTGAACCCATAATAGAATTTGCTGTTTCCATTCCTTTGAAATGCATCGGTTTCGGCGCCAGGGTGACGTTATCACCTAAAATGCTGAAAGGGGATTGATCGGCGCTGGATCCGGTCTCATAATCAAGAACATTGACGACAATTTCATTGACCTTGCGGTACAGCAGCCGCAGCGGGATATCCACCGGGCAGGCGTCTTCACACAGGCCGCAGTCGATGCAACGGCCGGCCATGTGCACAGCCCTGACCAGATGAAAGATCGGCACCTCCGGCGGCAGAGCCCCGGTTCCGATAAGTTCCTTATGCTCCAGGCTGCACTCCCGGCAGAAGCAGACCGGGCAGATATTCCGGCAACCGTAGCATTTGATGCATTTTTGAAATTCATACATCCATCGGGACAACCGCTCCGGTTGATCATATTCCTCAACGTCCTGCGTACGATGGGTGTTGTCCATCCCCACCTGTTGTTTGTAAATCCCGGGAGTTTCGGGTTCCAGGTATGAGCAATCCCCGTGTTCCTTGAGGTTTGAAGGACAGCAGTTGACGTTGACCGTTTGAACGTTTTCCGGGTTGAGTTGATTCCAGATATACAAAACATTTAAAGCCCGCTGGTTGCAGTCACGGGCCAGCATTCCGATTTTAATGTCCGGCTTGCGGGCGCTGATGTGGGTTGCGATTTTTTCCAAAGAATAGCGGGAGGAGCCGATGATCAGTTCATCCACCTCCTCGATTTTGTCTTTGGCAAAGCAGTGCGGCAAAGGATGTCCCAAAACCATTTTATAGCCTAAAAAAAGGTCTACGCTGCCATCTTCAAGCCACCGTTTCACTTTAGCTTTCATTTCTGTCTCCTCAAAAGGAACGTATCGGTTGCATTCTTTTGTTGGATAGCTAGGTTTTCTCCAAAACCGGAAGCAGCTTCCAACCCTGCCGCTTTTACCATTCCGCTATATCCTGAGAGAGGATTCGGTCCCAGCGTTCTGATTTTTTCTGTAAAATCGGTGATCACCCGGACAAATTTCTGAGCTTCGGCCGAAGATATCCATTCCAGATGCAGGCGGCCTTCAAGGCCCATAAAAGCCAGCAATTCCTGCAGAAAGGTGATCCGTTTAATGGTCATGTGATTACCGTACAGGTAATGGCAGTCGCCGATGTGTCACCCGCCCACCAAAACACCGTCGGCACCGTCCTGCAACGCCCTTAAAATATGATGCGGCGATACGGTGGCAGAACACATCACGCGAATCGCGCGCACGTTGGGGGGATACTGCAGGCGGCTGACACCGGCCAGATCCGCCGCGCCGTAGGCGCACCAGTTACATATGAAGGCTAGAATTTTGGGTTCAAATTGTTCTTCGTTCAAAGTTGCTCCTTTCTATGGAGGTTGGCCGGTTGGGCCCGTTCGCCGGTTTGCCCGTTAGGCCGGTTACGCCGGCTCAACGGGTCCACGGGACAACGGGCTCAACCGGCTCACGTTAGGCCGCCATCGCACTTTTGATCTGGGCATAAAGCTGTTTGTTGCTAAATCCCATAAGAACCGGGGCTTCTGACGGACAGGCCGCCGCACAGGCCCCACAGCCCTTGCACAAGGCCTGATTCACTTCAGCAATTTTCTTTTCAGCATTGAATGTGATAGCCGCGTAAGGACAGACATTAATGCATCCCAGGCATCCGGAGCACAGTTCGGACTCGATACGGGCGACAATGCCACCCACCATGATGTTCTCCCGGGCCAGCACCGTCAGCGCTTTGGCTGCGGCCGCCTGGGCCTGGGCAATGCTCTCTTCGATCGGTTTCGGATAATGTCCCATGCCGCAAAGAAAAACGCCTTCGGTGGCAAACTCCACGGGTCTTAATTTTTGATGGGCTTCCATCAGCCAGCCGTCGGCATCGACCGGAATTTTGAACAACCGGGAAAGGCTAATATCATCATGAGCCACAATGGCCGCCGCCAGACAAAGAATATCCGCTTTTACACTCAGTCTGCGGCCGAGGATGGGATCGTTAAAGGTCACGGACACCCGCTTGCCGTCAGCAGTAACCGCCGGCTTTTCATCAGGGTCATAACGGAAAAAAAGAATCCCCCGGCTTCGGGCTTCCCGGTAAAGATCCTCTCTTTTGCCGTAAGTCCGGATGTCGCGGTAAAGGATATAAACATTGGTCTCCGGGTTGCGCTTTTTCAGCTCCAGGGCGTTTTTGATGGAATGGGTACAGCACACCTTCGAGCAATAGGGATGGGCTTCATTGCGGGAACCGACGCACTGGATGAAGACCACATTACCGGCCCGGTTGATTCGCAGGTCATTGTGCCGGAAGAGTCCATCCATTTCCAGCTGCGTAATCACGGCCGCATGTTCACCGTACAGGTATTCTTGGGGCTTATCCTCTTTGGCGCCGGTGGCCAGAATGGCTACCCCGTGGTCCAGTGTTTCCTGCATGGTCCCGTTTGAAAGGATGGTTTCAAAGTTGCCCACAAAACCGTCAACTCCACTGATAGATGTTCCCAAGTGCACGGTGATGCCTGGTTCAGCTTCCACCTGCCGGATCAGCCCCGTTAAAAAGCCTGGAATATCTTCATCCTGATATGTTTTATTAAGGCGGCCGGCATTACCGCCCAAAACTTCTGATTTTTCCACCAGATGCACCGGGTATCCCTGACGGGCCAGGGACAAGGCGGCCGTCAGGCCGGCAACACCGCCGCCCACCACCAGCGCGGAGGGGCTCACCGGCAAATCCGTCTCGCCCAGGGGGCCGGCCAGAAAGGCCTTGGCCGCGGCCATGCGCACCAGATCTTTGGCTTTTTCGGTAGCCGCATCCGGATCATGGGCGTGAACCCATGAATCCTGGTTGCGGATGTTGGCCATTTCAATCAGGTACTTGTTTAAACCCCCGTTGATCAGTGTTTCCTGGAACAAGGCTTCATGGGTTCGCGGCGTACAGGCAGCCACGACCACCCGGTTTAGACCCTTTTCCCGGATAACCGCCGTCATTCTGTCCTGGGTGTCCTGGGAACAGGTAAACAGGTTTTCTTCCACATACACGACCCCGGGCAGGGTCCCGGCAGTTTCAGCGACTTCCGGCACTCGAACGATTCCGCCGATATTGATGCCGCAGTTGCATACGAACACGCCGATGCGGGGTGCTTCACGGCTCACATCCCGCTGCACCGGTATTTTAACCTCTTTTGTTCGGGTGTTGCGGACCACAGCCAGGTTTTCCGTAGCCGCACAGGCCGCGGCACTGGCTTCCATCACCGACTGGGGGATGTCCTTGGGTCCGGTAAAAACCCCGCAGGCATAGACACCCGGAACCGAGGTGGCCACCGGATGAAAGCTGTCGGTTCGGGTAAAATGATATTTGTCCAGCGCAACGCCGAGGGTATTTGAAAGTTCGATTGTATCCCGGCGGATTTCCAGCCCGGTGGAAAGAACCACCATATCAAAAGTCTCTTCGTGCCGCCGACCTTCGTCATCCACATAGCGCAGCCGAAGATCTTCGGCTCCCGGGATCGGGTCGATGGTGTGAATCCGAGCGGGTATAAACCGCACACCGTTTTTCCTGGCATTTTCGGTGTAGCGATCAAAATCCTTTCCCTGGGTCCGGATGTCCATATAAAAAATCGCGCAGTCCAGCGGCACATCGCTGTGATCTTGCGACATCACCGCCTGTTTGACGGCATACATGCAGCAAACCGAAGAACAATACCCGTTGTCACAACGGTTAATATCCCGCGAGCCTACACATTGCATCCAAGCGATCTTTCGGGGCGATTTTCCCACCGGCTTTTTGCCGCGCATGCTGGAGGGACGCATCAGATGGCCGGAATAAGGGCCGGTGGCTGAAAGGATGCGCTCAAATTCCTGGGAGGTCACGACATCCGGCAGATCGGCGTAAGGATAGTTGTCAAGGCCGACCGGATCAAACGTTTTGAATCCCGGCGCCAGGATAACCGAGCCCACCTGCAAGGTAAGCGTCTTTTGGGTGTCGTTAAAATTGATGGCTCCCGAAGGGCAGTACTTTTC
>JBAVYC010000334.1:0-8795 GCA_049698595.1 Desulfobacterales bacterium
TGCTATCGGTGTCTTGCCGCCTCAAATGACCATATTTATTGGGTTTTGCCCTATGATACAACAACTGCAAAAATGTCCTATTATTGTAGGTTGGGTTGAGGTACGAAACCCAACATTATCGATTGGGCTCAACCCAACCTTCCGAAAATTGGTTCTTTTATTATCAGCTTCGTCAACTCGCTCACCGTCAGTTCATCTCCTTGTCGCTGCCCGACCCGACGAGCCTCTTTGGGTGCCGAGCCGAGCATTAGCGAGCCGTACGGAGATCGTGCTTCAGTTAAGCGCTTTATCCTTGTAGTACTTGGCGGCGGTGAGGCTGACGCCAACGATGGCACCCTCTCCATTGAGTTGGACCATCTTGACGCCTTCCGACACCGTGACGGCGCCGGCCAGCGCCCCTCCTTCGGTCTTGGTCTTGGCCGATGCCATCGCGTTGGCCCCGGCCTCCCAGCCCGATGTCACGAAGCTGTTAAACGCATCCATGGTTTCAAAGATGAACACGACCCGGTACTTGGCGGCCCCCAAACCCATCCCGGGTTGGAACTCAGCCATTTCCATAAACGTCTCCTGCTTGGTGGCATTGTCCACCGCCAAGCCCTTGCCCCGGGCCCCGCCCATAAACATGATTTTGAAGCCGAAGTCGCTGAAAACCGCATAGCCTGCCGCTTTGGCGATGGCTTCTTTAGCGGCCGGGTGCTTTGTGTAGAGGTCGGAAAGCGTTTTGTTTGCCATGTCGCGCACCGAGTCCTGCTGCTGCTCTTTTTCAGACTTCGACGGCGGGGCCGTCGCACAGGAAAACAGAAATAGGCTTAGTAACACCATTGTCGATACGATTACCATAAACTGTGTCTTCTTTTTCATTGTCTTCTCCTTTCTTTGACTGATAGTTGGGTTGTTGGTTGTTCGGCTGTTTCCTTTATCACTCGCTCACCTTGTTATTCCGCTTGTCCCGACGGTCGCTCTCATTTCGGCTGCGTCGTCACGTACACCAGGCTGTTCCCCTGGAACACCGCGCGATAGAAGTTGCCACCGCAGTAGTAATACTCCACGCCGCCGACCGGCGTGGAGGTGCAGCCCGGCGGGAGGGCGGAAACGACGGTGCCCAGCGGCAAGGGCTTGCCGGCGGCGGCCGGCGGTGGCGCGGCCGGTGCTACAGGGGCGGCCTGCTGTTGGGCAGGCGCCGCCTGCTGGTGAGACATCGCCGCAGCTTCTGAGGCAGCGCCCATAGTGGACCCGACGATGACGCCCCGGCGCCAGGCCCTGCGCCGCACGCCAAAGATCGCCTCCGCTTCGGGCACCAGTTGCACTGACAGAAACGGTACATCGCCCATGAGCATCAGAACAAGGGATATGGTTATTACTGAAATTTTGAGTATCGTCTTCATTTGCTTCCTCCTACTTGGTGTCAGCGGTTGGATCCGCTGCCTGTTTCGAGTGGCATGAATGTGATCGCTTTGACCCCCTGGGGCGGCACGAAGGTGAACCGGGCATCGCCCACAGCCGGCGCTACGTTCCAGTCGCTCATGACCGTCGTGATGCTAATTCGCTCGGATGTTCCGGTGTCGGTGACGACATACTTGTAGGGCAGCGGCTGACCGCTGTCGGCGATCCACACCTGAAAGTCGACCCCCGGACGGCTGAAGAGCATATGATGGCACCTGACCCCGCCGATGACCGCCTTGCCGACCATCTTAGCCAGGGTCACATCCTGAATCAGCAGCGGGAAGGCATTGCGGTAGATCAGGTCGGCGGCCGGGATCATGAGCCCGAGCGACTCGCGCGTGAAGTCCAGCACCTCCTCGATCGTCCCGGGTGCAGCCTCCGTCGCGTAAACCGTGTCGGTCGGGTTGTAAAGCGTCAGGGTCTTGCCGTCGTAGTAGAAGACCTGATCGGTCAAATCGCCCTTGCGCTCGGCGTGCAGTTTATTCGGCCGGCTGATGATCACCTTGGCCGAGATGTCGTAATCGATCCTGTGTCCCGAGTCAAGCTCGTCCTCGAGGGTGTTCTGGGTATGCACGCTGAACTGCTGCAGGCTGCCGAGGTATTCGGTCATCCGCTGCAGGATCTGGGTGGCGGCCGGATCCACCGCCGTTGCCTGGGCCCGGATCTCTGTGGAGACGGTCGCCACCAGTGCGAGCACCCCAAGAGCGAACAATACTACTGTTATCCTGAAATTCAATTTGCTCATTTTATTACCTCCTTCTTTTTAACTGATCCAGCCCTGTTCCTGGAATCGCTTTTTGAGCACATCGGCAATTTCCTTGGCGGTCTGCTTGGCCCGGCCCTCGACCGTGCTGCGGCCGCTTTCCTGGCCGTAGATTTTCATCCCGCTGCTGATGATGAGCCCGGCCGGGTTGTGTGTAGCAAGCAAGCCCAGTACCCCCAGGTCCGCCCCCGGGGTTTTGCCTCCTTCGGCATCGGTTGAGCCGGAACCAAGTTTGCGCAATCCCTGAGCCGTCATCTGAAAGCCTTCGGCCGCCACTTTCAGGTCGGACGCACCGGACCCAAATCCGATTAAGATGCGCTTTTCAGCACTGCCCTGGTTGAATGAAATGAGATAGCCCTGGATGACAATGTCGTTGATCTGCGGTGTCATTCCCTTTACCGCCCGCTCTGCGGACATTCCCATGGCGTTGATCTGCTCGATTAACTGCGACGCGATTTCGTCGCCCAGCTGCCGACCCATCGCGATCTCTTTAGCCGTTTGGGGCGGGCTGTGCTCGGAATGCTTCCCGGCGAGCGCGGATTTGTCCGGGACATCTGAGGGCGTGGCGGCAAAGTCGTGCACCCAGATAGTATTGGGCCGCGGGAGCTTTTGGGTTACGAGTTCGTCGCGGCGGTCAATTTTTGTTGAAGCGCACCCTGTAATAACCAGCAGGGCCAACAAACACATTACGATATGATTTCGAAAATTCATGGGAAACCTCCTATTGCAATCAGCGACCACCAGCAGAGCTGTGGGTATGAGGACGGCCCCTGGAAGAGGCCGGGGCCACCTCTGCTGGTGGCCGCTGATTATTTTAATTTTTTTTTTAATATCTGTTTTATCGGATCTGTTGATTTTAATGACCACTTGACCGACTCACCATTTGAAAGTATCTTGTTTGACTCAGCCAGCTTTGGTGGTGGTTGTCCTGCTGGCGCATACCAACAAATTGTAAAAAATATGCAAAAAAAATTTTATCTCAATTCATAAGCCGCCGGCATTGATCAAGTTTTCACCCATCAAGCATACTCTCGCGGCAACGGTAGAACCTTTTAAATTCTCATCCCGATAGATCGGGGTGGCTTATGAATTGAGTTAGTAGTTAATATCATCATTTCTGCGGTATTCAAAATTTAAAGCGAAACAATTATCCTTCATTTCATTTTTAAGCTGCCATGCGGGACTACTGCGGCCCGCTCTGCAGGTGATGAATCGGCTGGCCGTCCACTGCGGTGGCTTCATTTTTCTCGAGTTTTTGGATGTCTTCCTCGGAAAGCTGCGGGCGGTCCACCGTGATCGTCAACTTGTCGAGTTTGGCCGTCAGCGGAAACGGCGGTTTGTAGTCGGCGTCGTTGACGCCGGTCAGGGTGTCGGAGCCGATGTCGAAGCTCTCGTCCCACTGCAGGATCATCGGCAGTGTGCGCTCCATCTTGATGGTCTGTACTGCCTTGCCGTCCACCTTGAGGGTGCCGGTGCCGGGTCGGCCGAGGCCGCTCATATTGTTGAAGGCCAGGGTGCCGACGCCGAGACCGTCATACTTGAAGTCGAACTCCAGCGTGTGCTTGCCGGGGGTGAGCGCCTCCGGTCCTTCCCACTTGATGCGTTTCAAATCAATCAAGTTCCAGAGGAACACAGGCTTGCCTTTGAGCAGGTAGAAGCCGTAGCCGGCAAAGCGCCCGCCCGAGGTCAGGATCATGCCCTCGGCACCGCCTTTCGGAACAGTGATGTCAGTCGTGATGGTGTACGAGCTGTTGAGCAGGAACGGCGAATCGCCCTGCGGCAGGCCGACCATCGGCCTCGTGTAAACAAACTCGGTGCGTCCGGCGGTGATGTTCGGGCGCGGAGCTACGATACGGGCCGCCACCGAAGCATCAAGCGGGAAGACCTGGTACTTGTTCGCCTCCGCGACAAACCTCTCGCGCATTTCCTTCACCTTCTCCGGGTGCCGGTCGGCGATGTCATCCGCCTGGCTGAAGTCCTCGTCCAGGTTGTAGAGCTGGAAGACCTGGTTGTTGAGCGGGTCCGGGTTGGCGGCTCCGAATGCCTGCCAGGGCGCGCGATTAACCTTGGTGCTCAGCAGCCAGCCTTCGTGATACAGGGCCCACTGGCCCATCATCTCGAAATACTGGGTCGTGTGTCGCGACGATGTCTTGACGTTGGCGGCGTCGAAAGTGTAGGCGAAGCTGGTGCCCTCGATCGGCGCCTGCTTGATGCCGTCCACGTATTCGGGCGCGGGGATCCCGGCCACTTCGAGGAGCGTGGGCACGACGTCGATCACATGGATGAACTGCTCGCGCAAAGCTCCCTTGTCCTTGATGCGCGCCGGCCACGACACGACCATGTTCTGGTTGATGCCGCCGAGCCGAGACGCGTTTTGCTTGAACCAGTCGAAGGGCGTGTCGAAGGCCCAGGACCAGCCGGCCGACATGTGGTTGTAGGTCTGCTCGGTGCCCCAGACGTCATACCACTTCATCTGCACGTCGACCGGCATTTCGTTGATGCCATTGAAAAACGCGACCTCGTTGGGCGTGCCCAGCGGACCACCCTCGGCACTGGTGCCGTTGTCGCCGTTGATATAGATGATCAGCGTGTTGTCGAGCCGGCCCAGATCCTCGAAGCTCTGGATCACACGGCCGATTTCGTGGTCATTGTAGGCGGCGTAGGCGGCGAAGACTTCGACCTGCTTGATGAAGAGTTTCTTCGTCTGCGCGTCTATCTGGTCCCAGGGCTTGAGCACCTTGTCGGGCCAGGGCGTGAGCTTCGAGTCCTGTGGGATCACGCCAAGCTTCTTCTGGTTTTCGAAGATCGTCTCGCGCAGCTTGTTGTAGCCGTCGTCGAAAAGGTGCATGTCGTGGATCTTCTTCACCCATTCCTCGGTCGGGTGGTGCGGTGCGTGGGTGGCGCCGGGCGCGTATTTGATGAAGATCGGCTTGCTCGGCTGGATCTGGTGGATCCGAGTCATATATTCGATGGCGTCGTCGGCCATGCCGGTGATCAGGTTCCAACCCGGTTTGCCGTCGAAGGGATAGATCTGGGTGGTGTTGCGGAAAAGATTCGGCTGCCACTGGTTGGCATCGCCGCCCACGAAGCCGTAGAAGTACTCGAAGCCCAGGCCGGTCGGCCACTGGTCAAAGGGCCCGGCCTGGCTGGCGGCGAATGCCGGGGTGTTGTGGTCTTTGCCGAACCACGAGGTGGCATAGCCGTTGTCGAGCAGGACCCGCCCGATGGTGGCCTTGTCCTTGGCAATGATGCTGTTGTAGCCCGGGTACCCGGTGGCCTGCTCGGAGATCACCCCGAAACCGGCCGAGTGGTGATTGCGCCCGGTGATCAGCGCCGCCCGCGTGGGCGAGCACAGCGCAGTGGAGAAGACCCGGTTGTAGCGCAAACCCTCGTTAGCGATGCGGTCCATAGTCGGCGTCGGGATCACCCCGCCGAAAGTGCTCGGCACGCCGAAGCCGGCATCGTCGGTGATGATGAGCAGGATGTTCGGCGCGTCCTTGGGCGGGACGATGGCCGGCGCCCACCACGGCGTTGATTTCAGGGCATCGTCCTTGATCACGCCGCCGAAGGGCGGATCGGGCGCGGGGAGTTGCTTGCCGCTTATCGTGGTGGTGGCGCTGGGCGAACCCAACTCTCCGGTAATTTCCTGCGCCCTGGTCGGCAAGGCTGCAAATGCAACCGCGATCAGAATCGCGGCGATCGACATTGCTATTGATCGGTTATGATGTTTCATGTCATGCTCCTTTCGTTATATTCCGGTTGCCATGGACTGTTGCAACGCAGATAAGGTATTCGGCCCGCATGCAGCCCGCTTTTCCGTCGACCACCATTTTGAGACTTTCTTTGAAGCTTTCGTATTCGGTGGTCGCGGCAAACAATTTGGCCGGGGGGTGCATCTGGGTTTAACTTTTGGCGGCACTCAGGGCGGCCTGGACCCTTTCCTCATCGTCGTGTGAAAGGGAGGTCTTGAGAATCTTGCCGCCGCTGCCCTTGAGCTCATCGAGCACCTTGTCCGGCGTGGCTTTGCGCACCAGAACGAAGAGTGCCGAGGAGCCTTGGTTCATGTTGTCCGCCAGGTCTTTCATGAACTTGTCGTTGATGCCGACATCGGAAAGCGCCCCGGAAACTGCACCGGCCGTTGCGCCCATCGCCGCCCCGAGCAGGGGGTTCAAGAAGATCAGGCCGATCAGTGCCCCCCAGAACCCTCCGCCAATCGCACCGGCTGCCTTCAGGTTGATGGCCTGGTGCAGCTTGATTTTGCCCTTGGCATCCTTGACCGCCACGACCGCGTCTTCCAAATCAATCAAGTAGTCCTTCTGCAGTTTGCGCAGCTTTAGGCGCACCTCTTCCGCCTTGAACTCATCGTCATATCCGATTACAACCAGTGTGCTCATGATTTCCTCCTTTTCATATTTGAAATGCCTTCCACCATTGCTTGGAACGGTTCAATTCAATTGGTTTGATGTTAAAACAATGTATCTTTGAAAGCGAATCCACTCAGAGCTTATCTGCCCAGGCAGGCTGTCCAAAGACTGGGGTGCGGGAAGCCTACAGTTATATACGCCTACCGCGCAGCGCCGCACCGTGCGCCGCCCCACCCCGGCAACGCTCACCGGGGTCAGCGGACGCCCGACTCTGGCTTCGGCCGCCGGCACCAAACGCTGAGCCCCGGGAACCGAAAACTGCTCTCCAATCTCAGATCCGAATATCCCGATGACCCCCAAAATCATAACGACACCCAATATCTTAAACAGGTTCATTTTGCGTCTCCTTTCATGAAATGGTCCGGTAAATCATCCGCACCCTTGAGATCCTTCAGCTCGACCTTAGTCGCCTTGATTGAGTTCTTGAAACTAAAATCGGTTGCCGCCACCTCGCCCCCGGTCTTCCAGTTTCTGGTCTGAACGGTGTATTGCGGTCCACCGCTAATGCGCTTTGAGGTAATGACATATCGTAACGGATAAGGGCGCTTGCCTTGGGCAATCCAGATCTGCCAATCGACTTCGTCTGTTCGAAAAGCGAGAAAATCGCATTCAACGCCGCCGATCACACCGCTGCCTAAGTCTTTTACGTCGACGACATCGAGCATCAGTGCATCGTAGGAATTTGACAACAGCAAATCCGCGGCCGGCAGCGGCCTTTGGTGGGTATCCCTCAATTCGTCGATCAGATGGTCGATGGAGCCGGGCACCTCAAGCTGCGTATACTGATTGAGGTTCTTGCCCAGCAGTGTCAGGGTTTTGCCGTCAAAGGACATCTCCACATCCGCAAACCCGCCGGCGCGCGTCACACGGATCTTGTCAGGCCGGTTGAGCGTCACGGTGCCTGAACTCGCCAGCGCGAGTATCTGTTCATCTGTGGTGACGACCTCAAGGGTGGCATCGAATTCAAACGAGAGGGACTTCTGCGCTCCCATGAAATTGGACATGGCCTTGAGGATCCGCCTGGCATCTGCCTCATCGGCGCTCACCCCCGCGGCCGTCCCCAATAGAACTATCAAGGACAGCGCCACGGCGGATATCCAGCGCCCAAACAATTTCACTGATTTTGGACCTTTCTTTTTCATCTGAGTGTATTTCCTTTCTTTGGTTGTTTTTACGGTGGACTGAAATCAACTGACGCCGCTGACTTTTGGTGACGAAAACCCCGAACCGCCCGCCGCCGAACCTAGCGTTACTCCGGCCATCGGTATCGAATCCCAATTCCTTCTATCGGGTGCGGGTTCTAACCTGTTCGATGCTCTCCACGCCCGTCGAGTGAGCGATTGTATCGAACCGGATCTCCGGGGGTTCCGCGGCCATCTCAACCACCAGAAGAACCCGGTGGTATTTTTCCGACTGTAGGTGGCGCTGCACGTCCTCATCGCTCGCCCAGAGTTCTTCGAACATGATGACGCGAGCGTCCTCCACGTCCCGGTAAAGCCGGCAACTGACACAACCCGGCTCGAACTGGGTCTCTTCAATCATCGATCCCAGTATTTCTATAGCCTCGCTCTGCTTTTCAAGGGGTATGAGCATCCTGATGATAGATCGTACCATTCTCGTCTCTTTTGGGCGTCTTCAGGTCGAAGGTTTATGCGCCGGCATCCGGCGCTCCGAAACTGCACGGATCTTTACAGAAGTCTTGGAGGAATTCCGCAAAAATTTCGCAGGTATCCCTTTAGATTGATAAAATTTTCCTGGTTACCAATCAATAGAGCGAAATACATGCCAGACCGCTAGAAACAGTCTGACTGGCGAATAAGATCCTTTATATATTGGAGTTTTTTGAATTCACGGCAGGGTAATGCAAGGGGAACAAAAGTGGTTCTATGCCGATATTTCGGCGTCTCGCCCTTATTTCGGCATCATTCGATTGTTGATGTTTCTTCGATCCATAGTTTGTTTATCCCATGAACCGTATTATTTTTCAATAAGATGGAACACCAATGGTCCCGATATTCCAGTATTCCATTGTTCCATTATTCCTATCGCACGACCTTGTCGTTAGACTCTGAGGCTCTCGAAGGGAGGCTCTCGACAGGTTGTGAGCGAAGCGAACTAAGTTCGGTTTTCGATACGGCGGAACTCTTTGTCGAGATAATCTAGCC
>JBAVYC010000335.1:0-3187 GCA_049698595.1 Desulfobacterales bacterium
ACATTAGACCCAATTAGTTGTTGTAATTTAAAATAGATATACTTTTTCATATAAGCAGAATATACCCTCCAGTTGCATAAAAACCGAAGTATTTTAAAAGAAAATACTTGTGGCGCCCCATGAATTATGGTTTAAGGAGAATTGATGAAGTAATCCTAACCAAATCCAGGAGGCCACCGCAAGTGAAATCCAGTAAATCACAAATTCAAGCAAAATACCACAAAATTCCGACTATTCGTTTTGAAGATCAAAAGTTAACTTCTTTTTCAGGCTTGTTGATATTTCAAGGGCTATTTAAGCGCATGGACCTGAAGCAACGCCTAAAGAAGTGTTACATCCACGCAAAAGCATCACCTATCTTCGGGCATCATGTCATCGTATTGCTACTGATTGTTCATCTTTTACTTGGGTTTCGCCGGTTACGCGAGGTTGACTACTATCGTGACGATCCCATAGTTCTGCGGCTATTAGGATTACGAAAGCTTCCAGATGTTTCCACGATTTCCCGTGCCCTGTCACAGATGGAAGATGAGGATGTCGATAAGCACAGAGAACTTTCTCGTTGCCTTGTTATCGAGGGGCTTATACGAGAACGGCTACCCCGTTTGACCTTCGATTTTGACGGCTCGGTGCTCTCAACTAAGGGACGTGCCGAAGGCACCGCTGTCGGCTTCAATAAGGCCAAGAAAGGTGCTCGCAGTTATTACCCGCTATTTTGCACGGTAGCACAAACTGGTCAGTTCTTTGACGTTCTTCACCGCCCTGGTAATGTCCACGACTCCAATGGCGCCGATGAATTCATGATGCGCTGTTTTGAAGAGCTACGCCATAAACTCAGTGGCACGACATTTGAGTCACGCATGGATTCTGCTTTTTTTAGCCAAAAAGTTCTTCCGATTTTCGATGCCAACCATGTAATGTTTACCGCCTCGGTTCCATTTGAAAGACTTACCGAGCTTAAAGGTATCATCGAGCAACGCAAACGCTGGCGACGCATTGACAAAGAATGGTCATACTTTGAGACAAATTGGAAACCCAAATCATGGGATACGACCTACCGATTCATCTTTACGCGGCGCAAAACTAAAAAACAACGCAAGGGTCCAATACAGTTGGATCTATTTGAACCGCGAGATTTTAATTATGACTACAAAGTTATTGTGACCAACAAGAGCGAATCAGCCAAAGCCGTTGTATTGTTCCACAATGGGCGAGGTTCCCAAGAGGCTATCTTCGGCGATGCCAAAGGTGATTGTGGTCTCAATGTCATCCCTACGCGGCGCTTGATCGGCAACCAAGTATATACGCTTTGTTCTATGATGGCTCACAACCTGTCCAGGGAATTGCAAATGATATCCGCGCCGGCTGCTCATCGTGCACGGCCTAAACGGCCTGCAGCATGGAAATTTAAAACTTTGGACACTCTCAGGCATCGCATTATTCAACGCGCCGGACGTCTCACACGGCCGCAAGGAGAACTTACACTGACGATGAGTGCAAACCGTGCCGTTCGAAAAAATCTTTTGCATTTTCTCGACGCAGTACAAAATGCGGTATGACTGAAATTATCTTCAAAAATTGAAAATTTATGCAACGTTAGGGTAGATATGGCTATTAAAGTTTTCATTAAACGGAAGTGTCCGAAAGACAAAGAAAGTGAACTTTTTCGTTGCATTAAGGAAATTAGGCGCCGAGTTCCACAACAGTCAGGCTATATTTCAGGTGAATATTTAAAATCAATAGACGAAACCAATGAAATAGCCACTATAAGTTCTTGGTTTTCATTAGAAGACTGGCAAGCTTGGTTTGAAAGTGAGGAAAGAAAGGAGATACAGTCTAAGATAGATTCTATAGCTGGAGTCACGACAGAATATTCAATTTATAGATACATTAAGACCCGCTAAAGGAGGGATTACAAATGTCTATCTTCTTAATTTTCGGAAAATATTCATCTGAGGCGATGAAGGAGATCAGTCCCGATAGGACAGAGAAAGCCCGTGAAGTGATCCAAAAAAACGGCGGTAAGATAATATCTATGTATGCCGTCATGGGTGAACATGATCTTGTCTTCACCATTGATTTTCCTGATGCAGACAAAGCCATAGCCACCTCGGTCGCTTTATACAAATTGACCGGAATTCATTTCACAACTTCACCGGTAGTGGACGTGGAGCAGTTTGACAAACTCGTGGGAAAGGTAAAGGATATATAGTCTTATTGTGAAATATATCGTGAAGGCTTGTGAAGCTCCCAGGAAAGAGGAATTGACGTTAATGGTAGAAAAAAAGGATGCGTTTTAATTGATCGATACGATCGGGCAGACCATAGCATCTTCTAAAAACCCCTGCGATATCCATTTGAAACATGAAATCTCAGGCGAGTCGGATTTTGGTTGATACCCGACACTTTCGGATTGTTTCAAATCTCATTTTGCGGGATTAAGTATCACAGTTTTTCTTTAAACTGAGTTAATTTCAATATCCATGTCAGAATCTAATTAATTCTAGTTTGAATCTCAAATAAAAAAAGGAGGAATATCATGGAAAGAAAAGTCATTAATTATGAGACAATGCTTAAGGTCGCGAAGGCAATCTCTCACTCCAAAGACCCGGAAGAAGTCGCTTTAATGACGGTCGAAAGCATTAAAACAGCTTTGAATGTCAAGGGCTGTTCATTGTTTCTTTTCAACCGGAAAACAAATGAACTGGAGCTGGCCACAGCATTCGGGCTGAGTGATGAGTATATAAACAAAGGCCCTGTGAGTGCTTTACGTTCCATCGCGCAATCGTTGGAGGATGGACCCGTGGCGATATACGATATTATGGATGATCCTAGAATCCAATATCCTAAAGAAGCTCAGAAAGAGGGAATCTCCTCCATACTCTCAGTTCCGATCGTTGTCGCAGGTAATTTATTGGGGGCTGTACGCGTTTATACATCTGAACCCTGGGAGTTTACATTGGATGATGTCAATTTTGTTCAGGCGTTGGCCCAAATTGCCGGGGGGGCAATAAATATGGCCAGGTATGTTAAAGGGCTAAAAAGCAGTATTGAAGTCTTGAAAACGATGAAGGAGGTTCAGACCCAGAGAACTACAAGAAGGACCCCTTATGAAGGAGTTCCTAAAAGTGTTTCTTCGAGTGGACATCCTGAGACGGAATAATGGAAAGTATTTATGCTTAAAAAG
>JBAVYC010000336.1:0-5241 GCA_049698595.1 Desulfobacterales bacterium
CAACGCCGCCACGCCGCTACGAGATGTTTTGATAATTCTAAGTTTGCGTCATTGATTCAGAACCTATCAATCAACGGTTCAGCTTTTCGGTAAAACCTCTTATGAAACTACATTTAAAGATCTCGCAGAGCTCGCTGAGCACACAGAGCTTTTTGATTGTTCTCTGAGCACTCTGTGGGCTCTGTGAGAGATTAACTGACCTAAGTTTCTTCTATATTCAGACTGGCCGCTCTTCAGGTCAGCGGAGCTACTTTGAAGGAACTATCCAGAGACAAGATTTAAGAAGAATGTGCTCAAACAGCCACATTCTTGACTGAAAAAGAATTAAATTAGGACACAGATTTTCACAGACTTTTGGTTTTTTGTAGCTTTTAATATCCTGGTGATCCGTGTTCATCCGTGTCCCCAAATTAGAAATTCCGAGACATTACTATAGCTTATCCGGCTCACAAAGATTTTCAGCCTTTGCCGCAGCACGTCCACACTTTTTACAAACAAATTGCGGGTTGCGCACATATTTTTTATAGTCTTCAAGGTTGCTTTTGACGAAACCCATATTCTCGGCCATACAAAGATGGGCTTCATGCCCCGGATGCGGCTCGCTGAGGTGTTGCGGAAATGGAAACCAATCAGCCATTTTTGGGACTCCTTTTTTGCAAAACTTACAGTGCAACTGTTGCTGGTATTAGAATATATGTACAACTCAGAATTGCCTTATGAATCCAACCATAATATAGGAATCAAAATTCTGGTGTCAATTTGGTTTGCCCGTAGATAACCCTACCACATGCAGCCGGATTTCATAATTGACAGGCCACTATTTCTAACCTATTTAAGACTGTAATTTTAATTTAGAAAAGGCGCAAAAATATACATTTTCAATATTCAGTTATCAGGAGGTAAGGTTATGGATCTTAAAGACTTGAGAGTAAAAGGCAAACGGCTGCAGAGCACGCTGGAGGAAATGGCCAAAATCGGCGCGACGCCGGGCGGCGGCGTCCAACGGTTGACCCTGACAGATGAAGACAAGCAAGCCCGGGATCTTTTCGTTAGCTGGCTAAAAGAGTTGAACCTCGAAGTCGCCATTGACGAAATGGGGAATATTTTCGGCAAACGTGCGGGGAAGAACAACGATCTACCGCCGGTGATGAGCGGATCGCACATCGATTCCCAACCAAAAGGAGGACGGTTTGACGGCATTTTAGGCGTCATGGGGCCCCTGGAAGTCTTGCGAACCCTTAACGAAAACAATATCGAAACCGAACGGCCGATTGTCATCGCGGACTGGACCAATGAAGAGGGCTCCCGTTTTGCACCGGCCATGGTGGCATCCGGCGTGTGGGCCGGTGCTTTGGAGAGAGACTGGGTTTACGATCGTACCGATATTGACGGGAAACGATTTGAAGATGAACTGATCCGGATCGGATACAAGGGAACGGTGCCCTGTAAAAAGCAGCCGGTTCACTGCTATTATGAGTTTCACATCGAACAGGGGCCGATCCTGGAGCGCGAAGGCAAGATCATCGGGGCTCCCAAAGGAATATTATGCCTGCACTGGTACGATGTTTACCTTGAAGGTGAAGCCAATCAGGTGGGTCCCACTCCCATGGAGGGCCGGCACGATGCCCTCTGTGCGGCCGCCGAAATGATTCTAAAAGTCAACGAGCTCCCGGGCCGCATGGACGGCAACATGGTGGCCACCGTCGGTGAAATTCAAAATTACCCGAATTCCAGAAATATCATCCCGGATAAAGTTCACTTCACCGTGGACATCCGCTCCTGGGATGATGAACATGCCATAAAGGCCTGGAAGCTGGTTCGCCGGGACTTTGAAGACATCGCCGCCCGCAGGGGATGTCCGATCAAAATCGAAGAAACCTGGCGGGTGGAGCACTCTCCCTTTGATGAAAAAAGAGTGCAGCTGGTTCTGGATGCCGCCGAGGCCCTGGGATATTCCAGCCTACACATGGTCAGCGGGGCGGGGCATGATGCCAGCTATATGAATCAGGTTTGCCCAACCGCGATGGTTTTTATTCCCAGCATCGGTGGCCGCAGTCATGTCGAGGTAGAAAAAAGCCGCTGGGAGGACTGTGAAGCCGGAGCAAATGTGCTGCTGCACGCAATTTTGCAATCAGCGAATGAGAAATAGTAAAAGCAGTTATTGGTTAATGGCTATTTGTTATTAGAAAAGGATAGAAAACAGAGGACAGACGTCAGATGACAGAATTTATTGGGCTACTGCATTTGCCGTAGCTGAAAGAATTCGCAAAAAGCGCCTTAGGAAAAACAAGAAAGGTGCAGGATATAAATTTCCTGCACCTTTCTTTTTCTACTTTCTTATAGATTTTTTAATGATCGCAGCGAGTGCAATCACGTCAGATCAGCTAAATCTGTTTTCTGTTCTCTGCCTTCTGTCCTCTGTTTTAGAATCCTTCAAAAGGCTCGCGCTTCACAAACCTTCCGTGGCCGACCTTACCCACAAACTCCATTTGATCGCCGTTCCAGCGGGCCACTTTTGCCCCGCGGGAGTAAACCGCACTGGGCATGCCGGTAATCTCCAGGCCTTCAAACGGGGTGTAATCTACGTTCATGTGCAGCTTGCCCTGGGAGATGGTGAAGGTTTGATTCGGATCAAAGACGACGATATCCGCATCCTTGCCCACGGCAATCTCGCCCTTGTCTTTCAGACCGAACATGCGCGCCGTACCGGTGGACAGTACATCCACCATGCGCTCCAGGCTGATGCGGCCTTTGACCACACCCTCGGAATGCAACAGCATCGCCAGGGTTTCGATGCCGGGAGCACCGTTGGGAATTTTTTTGTAGTCGTCTTTGCCGAACATGTCCTTTTTACCTTTAAAATCAAAGGGGCAGTGGTCGGTGGCCACCACCTGAATACTGCCGCCGCGCAACCCTTCCCAGAGGGCAGCGTTGCTTTCTTTGGTTCTCAATGGCGGGGACATGACGTATTTGGCGCCGTTGAAATCCGGCTCTTTGTAGCGTTCATCATCAAGCAACAGATACTGGGGACAGGTTTCGGCATACACGTCAACACCGTTATCCCGGGCTTCTTTGACCTTCCACAGTCCCTCTTTGGAAGACAGATGCACGATATAAATGCGCGATCCGGTCAACTCCACCATTTTGGCGGCCCTGCCGACGGCCTCTTCTTCGGCGATGTTCGGGCGGCTGACGGCATGATAATAAGGTTCCAGTTTGCCCTCTTTTTCGAGGACCTCATTCATATGCTGAATAATGTATACATTTTCCGCATGAACCTGGACCAGGCCGCCGTATTTTTTAGTGACTTCCAGCAGCTTGATCATGGTGCCATCATCCACCCGGAAATCGTAGACCATAAATATTTTAAAGCTCGGCGTACCGTATTCCAGGCAGGCCTTTTTAACCTCAGCGATCACATCCGGTCTGGGATCCATGATCGCCGGATGCAAAGAATAATCCACACAGACTTTGCCTTCCGCCAGTGCTTTTTTACGTTCCAGTGCCTCAAACAGGGTTTCTCCCTTTTGCTGCAGATCAAAATCAACGACACAGGTCACCCCGCCGCAGGCCGCTGCGATGGTGCCGGTCTCATAATTGTCCTGGGCATGGGTTCCCATAAACGGCATGGAAATATGGGTGTGGGGATCAATCGCCCCCGGGAGAATGTATTTCCCCTTGGCATCGACGATTTCATCGGCCGGATTATCGAGATCCGTGCCGATGGCCTTGATTGTGCTGCCATCGGCAAATACATCTGCCAGGTAGCGACCTGTAGCGTTTACGATGGTTCCGCCCTTAAATAACACACTCATTTGGACCCTCCTTTGTAAATGGCTCAACTTTTACATCTTTTTCCAAGCTGCTGTCCATCACTGCAGTCTCCCGACGATTCCAATCCCCGGGCATTTCCTTGAAGGAAATCAAGTCGGGCACGGGGCACACAAATTTGCACAGCATGCAGCTCAAACATTTGTCCTCAATCACATTCGGCCGGCGGGTTTCAGCATCCCATTCAATCGCTTGACCGGCGGCATCCTGACACACGATGTAACATTGGCCGCAGCCGATGCAACGATCCAGATCGTACTGGGTGATGCCCTGCCGATCGACTTCAAATGCCTCGGTTTCGTATAGATTGGGCAGTGCTTTGCCCACCAGATCGGAGATCCTGTCAACCCCTCGTTCGGCCATGAAATCACTTAGGCCTTCAATCATGTCCTCAACAATCCGGTATCCGTAGTGCATAATGCCGGTGGTGACTTGCAGGGTCGACGCGCCGACCAAAATAAATTCGAGGGCATCGATCCAGGTCTCGATGCCACCAATTCCGGACAAGGGCAATCCGAGCGCCTCATTTTTGGCCATGGAAGCAATGAAATTCAGTCCGATCGGTTTGACGGCCGGGCCCGAGGTCCCGCTGATGGCGCCCTTGCCGAAAACGTTGGGTGTCGGAACAAAATCATCCAGACCAACGCCTGAAATGCCTCTGACGGTATTTATGGCGGAAATCGCATCGGCGCCACCGTTTTTGGCGTACATGGCCGGTTCATTCATGTCCGTAATGTTCGGTGTCATTTTGGCGATCACCGGAATGGACACCGCCTTTTTGACGGCTTCGGTGAATCCTTCCAGCAGTTGAAATGCCTGACCCACCTTATGGCCGGCGCCTTCGATACACATATGCGGACAGGAAAAGTTCAGCTCCAGCATGTCGGCCCCATTGTCCTCGGCCGCCTTGGCCAAATAGGCCCATTCATCGGTAAAAAAACCCATAATGCTGGCAATGATGGGGTGGTTCGGATAGTTCTTTTTCAGATATAGAAAATCTGTCAGATTGTCCTTCAGGGGTCGGTCTGAAATCATTTCGACGTTCTGAACGGCAACCCCCTTTTTGGCGCCGTAATCAATGCAAGCCATCCTTGGTGATGGATGTACGATCGGCAGCCGATCGGAATTTAACGTCTTAAAGACCACCCCGCCCCAGCCGGCGTCAAATGATTTGGCGACCATCTCGGCACTGTTGGAAACCGGAGAAGATGAGAGCAGAAAGGGATTTTTGAATTTCACACCACAAAAGTCTATGGATAAATCGATATTATTTGCCACTTTTATGCCTCCTGATCCGGGGAAACCGGAATTTCAAAACACGAAATTCGAGATTCCATTTTCGGATTTATTATTACTATAAATGCTGAATATCTGCAGAAAAATAATGACCAATCTTTAGCCGGCTATTTA
>JBAVYC010000337.1:0-2763 GCA_049698595.1 Desulfobacterales bacterium
TTATAACTGAACTAAGTTTATTAATCGCTCGTTATTATATGTTATTTTTAATCCTAATGAAGTTAATTATTCTGCTTGAAATTGCTAAAAAGGGACGATATCAAATCTTATTAATCAATTTATGAAAGCCATAATCAACCTAAATAAAGAATTATAACAAAATTTTAATTGCCATTAGGTTTATATTTATTTGATATATTTAAATATTTAAATAAAATAGAATAATTAATAATAAAATACCTAATAACATTCGGGAACTTGGGTGTCAAGTAAAAATGCAGTTGTGGCTGTCAAGTCTAGAGCCAATTTAAATTCCCATTACAAAAAAAAATTGCAGACGCCCGACGATGGGGCCAAGCTTGAACCGTCACCGTATTCTCTTTGGAAAAGTCAGTATCGATCGGGTTTAGTGCCGGCCGGATTTATTGGTTGACTTGAGCCTAAAAACTGATTACAGAAGCAATCGTTTGCTTTAAGGGTGTTTCGAGAAAGTTGTTGACCGAATAGGAATTGTGGTACCCTCGCCGCCCTTTCTGATCCACCCGCCACAATATTCGCCTGTGACAAGCTATTGGCCATTGGCATGTTGAAAGCCGCCCATGGCCTCGATTTGACCATGCCCCAACAACTCTTAATCGTTGGTTTTAAAGATATCAGCTGGTTTTCGTTTAGCGTTGCCCGGTTAAACACGATTGTGCAGCCCAAATAAGTGGAGGACCCGTATTGAGCTAATTTCCATTTTTACCGACAGGCCTCTGTCGCGGGGGTCTTTATAAGCCTGGCGAAAAGCCGGTATCGCGCTGCCGGTCACGGTTTTTCTACAGCTTGATATTGCAGTGTAAACCATCAATGAAAGGAGTAAGCAATGAAAAAGGTAAATCGATCAAAAACGATGCAAGGCTTGGGGATTTTTCTGGTGCTGGCACTCTTAACCGTTTTTACACTCCCGGCCCTTGCCGCCGACAAACCGGTGGTCGGTCTGGTAATGAAATCCTTGGCAAATGAGTTTTTCAAAACCATGGAGGAAGGCGCACGCAAATTTGCCGCCGAGGACGGCACTTTCGAACTCATTCCCGTGGGGATGAATTCCGAGACGGATATCGACACCCAAGTTGCGGCAATGGAAAATTTTGTCGTCAAAAAAGTCGATCTCATCGTTGTAGCGCCGGCCGACTCCGTGGGTATGGTGACATCGGTTAAAAAAGCGATCGACGCCGGTATTACCGTCGTTAATTTCGACGTCACCCTCGACAAGCAGGCCCTCAAGAAGGCCGGGTTACCCGAAGATTTTCTGTTTGTGGGGCCGGATAACGCCGTCGGCGCGGAAATGGTCGGCGATCATTTAGGCGAGACCTTGGGCAAAGGGGCCAAAGTCATCATCATCGAAGGGAATCCCGGGGCGGACAATGCCAAGCAGCGCAAGGAAGGGTTCATGCGTTCGGTGGATAAATTTGGATTGAAGCTTTTGGACTCCAAAACAGCCCATTGGGAAACCGAAGAAGCCAATACCCTCATGACCAACTTACTGACCAAATATCCGGATGTTCAGGGGATCATGTGCGCCAATGACTCCATGGCTCTCGGCGTAGAAAAGGCCATCGCGGCCGCAGGTAAAACCGGGAAGATTCAAATTGTGGGATTTGACAACATCGGGGCGATCCAGAACCTGATCAAGGATGGTAAAGTGTTGGCCACCATCGACCAATTCGGACCGGAGATGGCGGCGAATGCAATCAAGGTCGGAATGAAGATCATGAAAGGCGAGAAACTATCCGGCTGGCAGAAAACCCCGGTCAAGCTTATCACCAAGAATGACCTTTAAACTGACTACCAAAATCAGCGACCCCCTTAAGAGCTGAGGGTATGAGGATGGCCCCTGGAAGGGACCGGGGCCACCTCTGATAGTGGCCGCTGATTTATCTCAATTCACAAGCCACCGGCATCGATCAAATTTGCGCCCATCAAGCATACCCTCGCGGTGACGGTAGAACCTTTTAAATTCTCATCCCGATAAATCGGGGTGGCTTATGAATTGAGTAAGCGCAAAAAGAGGCCGAATGAGAGCACCGTCGAACATCCTCGAACTGCGCAACATCACCATAACTTTTCCGGGTGTGATTGCCCTGGACAACGTTGATCTTGATGTTGTCCAGGGCGAGGTCCATATTCTTGTGGGTGAGAATGGGGCCGGCAAATCGAGCTTGATCAAACTCTTATGCGGGGTCTATTTTGCCGATCAGGGTCAAATCACCTATTCAGGCGCACCCTACTTACCCCGCAGCCCGCTGGATGCCATCAAGTCCGGCATCCATGCCGTCTACCAGGAGTTTAATTTACTGTCCTATCTTTCGGTGGCAGAGAACATCTTCTTTGAAAAGTTGCCGCACAAAGTTGGTTTGGTAGATTATAAAACCCTCTACCGTGAAACGACGGCGATTTTGGATACCATTGGCCTGGAGATTTCTCCCCAAACCCCGGTGGAGCTTTTGGGTGTCGCCCAGATGCAACTGGTCGAAATCGCGAAGGCACTCTCAAGTGAAAGTAAAGTTCTGATTTTAGACGAACCAACGGCGACCTTAACATCAAAAGAAATCGACACCCTTTTCCAGATCATTCAACGTTTGAAAGGAAAAGGCGTTACCATTATCTATATTTCCCACCGACTTCAGGAGATTTTCGAGATCGGCGATCGCATCACCGTTCTGCGCAATGGTATGCGGGTCGGCACGCGGCCCGCACGGGAGGTCGATATCCCGGAAATCG
>JBAVYC010000338.1:0-7933 GCA_049698595.1 Desulfobacterales bacterium
GAGGACTTCAGATTCTGCGTTGCTGAGGGTTTGAAGTAAAGAACTACGACTTCACCCTCAGACGCCTTGACTCTGAAGCCCTCCGACTTTTGCAACGTTGGGGTTAAAGCAGAGGGACACTTCTTAAAAGAGAGAATGCTTTGCGGACCAAAAGCTCTTATTGAAACTCAAATGGAACTCATTCAATCATGATCGTAATACGGCAAGTTGATCCAACACAGGCGGAAGTCGCTGACCTTATACATCAATTAGACGAATATCAGGAATCCATGTATCCGCCAGAAAGTAACCACCTGGATTCGGTCGATGAGTTATCCAAAACGAATGTGAATTTTCTGGCAGCCTATGTCGACTCCGTAATTTGTGGGATCGGGGCCGTTAAGGTTCTGAATGATTACGGTGAAATTAAGCGCTTGTATGTTCCCGGAAATTACCGGGGAAAAGGAATCGCAAAAGAAATCGTAAAGGAATTGGAAAATTGTCTGGTCAAAAGATCCATTTTTACAGCGCGCCTTGAAACCGGGATTCATCAGCATGAAGCCATCGATCTTTACAAAAAGCTCGGATATTTCGAGATTGCTCCTTTTGGAGATTACACCGAGGATCCCTTGAGCGTATTTATGGAAAAGAAAATTGGTGGATAGCAGGCTTGAATTGGAACTCGGAGAGTCATAATCGGAACCTGTTTAATTTTGTAAAATTATTAATTTCCGCTCTATAAATTCCTTTTGACAATCGAGCGCGGCTTCGATAATGATTACTTTTTAACCAAACAAAAGGAGGTGTAAAAATGAGACAGGGGAAATTTTTGACGATTTTGATAATTTTTCTGGCAGCGACTTTCGTGTTATCTGCATCGGGCCCGACGATGGCCAAAGAAAAGAAATGGAAAGCCGGCGGCGTGGCCGCACCGAACACCCTTGACGATGATACCCTGGTAAAGTGGTGTAACCTCGTCAAAGAGAAGACCAATGGCAAACTCATTATCGACGAATTCCCGGCTGAACAGCTCGGCCCCTATCGCGACATGTTTGATAATGTCGTCCGGGGAACCCAGGAATCCGGCCTTTTGCCGCTGAGCCCGGAATTCGACAAACGCCTGCAGGCAGGCTACACCATTTATCTGGCCGAGACCTGGGAAGAGGGGCGTAAGGTCTACGGTCCGGGTGGATGGATGTTTATGCTTTTAGAGCCGATTTTTCTGGAACTGGGGGTTAAACCGCTAGGGATGTACTTTATGGGTCTGGATGGTTTTGCCTGTACCAAGGGTCCGGTGGTCCTGCCATCCGACGTGAAGAAGCTGGGCATCAAGGTTCGGACCTGGAATCCCGCCGACAGGCTTTTCTTTCAGGAGATGGGCGCCCAGACAGTGGACATCTCCTTTTCCGAGCTGTTCACCTCTCTGCAGACCGGTGTGGCCCATGCCCAGGACAACGCCCCGCTGATCACCTACGAGCACCTGCGGGACGTCACCAAATATTATACCGATACCAACCACCTTTTCGAACCGTTGGTTTTGATGGTAAACAAGGAACTGTGGGACCAACAGCCGCCTGAAATCCAGAAAGCCCTCCAGGAAGCGGCCGACGAGGCCTTGGGCTGGGGCAACAGCCGGGCCGAGCAGACGGCGGAGGAGTACTTCAAGAAGATGGCGGAATTCGGCATCCAGGTTACCCGCCTAACACCGGCCCAGCGGGCCGAGTGGAAGAAGTACGGGATCAAAAGCTGGGAAAAATTTGAAGAGATTATCGGCAAAGAGACCATGGATGCAATTCGAAAGAACATTAAGCAGTAACACTGCAAACCCTATTGTTGTTTACCTCCCGGTTTTTGCAGCTTTAGGGTAATATCAAACAGGGCGGCTCGGCCTGCAAGCCGCCCCGTTTTAGACAGAGGTTATTAAAGGCCATGGAATTAAGGAAGCTGAGGGGCTGGCTATACAAGGTCGAAGACCTCGGCAGGATCGTTACCATTGTTGCCATGACGATGATCGTCTTTTACCAGGTCGTGGCCCGCATCATCTTCAAATGGTCTTCGCCGGCCCTTGAGGAGTCGGCCCGGTTTATCATGATCTGGTCTATTTTCATCGGCGCTGTGGTCACCACCCGGGAAGACGGCCATATCAAGATGGGCGGTTTCGCGCGTACCCCAAAAGGCAAGTTGATTTTCGATCTTATCTCGAAGGTGGTTTCCCTGGTTTTTCTTTGCGTATTTGTCCAGTGGTCCTATGAATTCGCAGTGCATTCCTGGCAAAAAAACATGAGCTCCATCGTCCTGGGTGTACCCCTGGTAGTGGTCCACGTCTGCTTTTTAGTCACCGGGACCTTGATGGTCATCCACACCCTGGTGCATCTTATCAGTCGGGTTGGAGAGGTTCGGACCCACTATAAGAATGGAGGCACCGGATGACGACTTTGCTGCTTTTGATCGGCTTGACCATCCTCATGCTGCTGGCCGGCTTCCCCCTGTTCGTCTGCTTTGGGGTGGGCGGTCTGGTCATGATGATCGTCCTGGAAATAAACCCCGGTTTTGCCGTGCCGGCCATCTTTACGAACCTCAACTCTTTCGTTTTGATGGCCATTCCCTTCTTCATCTTCGCCGGCGGGCTTATGACCGCAGCAGGCATATCCTCACGCATCGTCTCGTTCGCCAACGCCATCGTCGGGCGCTTCAAAGGCGGACTGGGCATCGTGACCATCGTTTCTTCGGCCCTCTTCGGCGCCATTTCCGGTTCATCGGCCTCGGCCGTGGCCACCATCGGCATGACCATTCTGCCCCAGATGGAGAAATACGGCTACAGTCGCCATTATGCTACGGCCCTGGTGGCCTGCTCGGGACTGCTGGGCCAGCTTATTCCCCCGAGTATTCCCATGATTCTCTTCGGAATGATTACCAAGACCTCGGTTGCCGGTTGCTTTCTGGCTGCGGCCGGACCGGGTATTCTGATCGTGGCCGCATACTCGGTTATCAATTGGTTCCACTGCCGTCGGCGGGCGGAGATACGGGTTTTGGAAGGTCTGAGCGGTTTCCTGGAACATACTAAATTCATAGCCGCGGCGACGCGGCACTCGGCTCTGGCCCTGGTTATGCCGATCATCGTCCTGGGCGGTATCTACGGAGGTCTGTTCACGCCGACCGAGGCCGGCTGTGTGGCAGTGGTTTATGCCATCTGCGTGGGGGCGGCCACCCGTAAGTTGACCAGGAGTTCTTTCATGCAGGCAGCTGAGGAGACGGCCAGCATCGAGGGCGCGATTGTCTTCATCATCGCTTTTATCATTATCATGAGCCGCATCTTTACGTACGAGCGGTTGCCTGCCGCCATTGCCGATTCTCTATTGAGCCTCACCAACAACAAGATTATCCTACTGCTCTTGATTAACCTGTTCATGATCATTATGGGCATGATAATGGACGATCTCAGCGCCATGCTTTTAGCGGCGCCGCTTTTATTTCCGCTTTTTATGAAACTGGGGGTTCACCCTTTTCAGATGGCGGCCATCATGGCCGTTAACCAGGGCAGCGGTCAGATGACACCACCGGTGGCAACCAATCTTTTCACCGCTGCCAGGGTATCGGGCATACCGGTATCTTCTTTCATAAAGGATTGTATCCCGTTTTTGCTCTTCGGCAGTTTACCCGTGCTGCTTTTGGTCACATTTATACCGGAGATTTCCCTGTGGTTGCCCAAACTAGTTATGGGCGATTAGTAATCTCCATAGCGCCTGGTAAAATAGTCGTAAACCGGATGGGACACAATCAACGGTGTTGCTGGATTCTTGGAAACGATGGCCTCGATATCCCGATCCAAGCTCTTAAGATCCGCTTCCGGCACCTTGCCGATGACTTGAACGGCAAATTCAACCACTTGATCGAGGACGTCCAGGCTCTGATGGACAAGGACTTAACTTTCTTTCAGCGCTTTGCTCTTTTCAGGGGGGGATGCCTGTCAGATCGGGTCGGCACCAAAAAAGCGCTGCTTATTTTCGATATGGTGGCCATGTGCGGCTTTGCCCCCGTGATCTTGATTCCGACTTGGCAGGCGGTGCCGATTGGAGCGGTGCTGTTTGTTTCCTGGTCGGCCATCTACCAGCCCGCCACCATGAGCCTGATGTACAAGGTGCGGCCCCAAAACAAGCGCACCATGGGGGTCAGCATGCATTCGCTTTCGGAATATTCGGTACCACAGGAGTCTGGATATTTGGCCGAGATATTGAGAAAGCACCTACACAAGAAAAAAAAGAATGAAAGAAACCACTTTTAAAGATGCGTTGAAATTTTGGACCAAGCTGGGATTTATCAGCTTCGGTGGACCGGCAGGCCAGATTGCCATCATGCATCAGGAGGTGGTTGAACGTCGAAAATGGATTGGTGAGAACCAGTTCCTCAGGGCACTAAACTTTTGCATGTTGCTGCCCGGTCCTGAGGCCCAGCAACTGGCTACCTATATTGGCTGGCGGCTGCATGGTACCTGGGGCGGTATCGCAGCCGGATCACTTTTCGTAATCCCTTCAATTTTCGTCATGCTGCTGTTAAGCTACCTGGCCGTGGCCCATATCGACATTCCCGCTGTAGCAGCCGCTTTCTACGGCATCCAGCCGGTGGTGGTGGCCGTTGTCATCGAGGCGGTGTTGCGCATTGGCAAAAAGGCACTGAAGCATGGCGTGCTCTACGCATTTGCCGCAATTGCCTTTGTCGCCATTTTTTTCCTCAAAATCCCGTTTCCCTATATCGTGGCTGCGGCGGCGCTCGGCGGTTTGCTCATGCAGCGACAATTGCCGCAGGTTTTCTGCCGGGGCACCTTTGACACCCAAACCCGTGAATGCCGTATCGAAGCCGACCCCGCCACCGGCCAAAACATTACTCGACCGTCCTTTTACCATGTCTTACGGGTCTTTCTTATCTGCCTCGTCTTGTGGCTGGTGGTGATCGGGGCCATATGGATCTGGCGGGGGTCCAGCGACACGTTGACTCAGATCGGTCTGTTTTTTACAAAGGCCGCCTTTGTCACCTTTGGCGGTGCCTACGCCGTACTGAGCTATATCACAGAGGTCGCGGTATCCAGCGGCTGGCTCTCAACGCAGCAGATGTTGATCGGACTCGGTCTGGCCGAATCCACCCCGGGCCCATTGATCATGGTCACCCAGTTTGCGGGCTTTTTGGCGGCCTGGAATCTCCCCGGTGGGCTTCATCCATTAACCGCGGGAATCATCGGTGCCCTGATCACCACCTGTGTGACGTTTCTGCCCTGCTTTTTCTTTATCTTCGCCGGTGCGCCATTCATAGAAGCCATGGCGGGCAACCAGCGCCTTCAAGCGGCACTCACAGGCGTCACCTCTGCGGTTGTGGGCGTGGTACTCAACCTGGCGGTCTGGTTCGGATATAAGGTGATTATACCCACCAGTGGCATTGATCTTTTTGCACTGACATCCGCTGGGATCTCGCTGTTGCTGCTGCAAAAATTCCATTTTCCCATCCACTATCTGGTCCCTTTGGGTGCTGCGGCAGGCGTGATCTGGAAATTGACTGTTTTATAAAAGAACAGGAAAAATATCATGCCACATTCCATCGTAACGTGGTTTATTGCGCAAGATGTCCGACCTATAAATGACGCCTAAAAAAATCAATGCAAGATTTGCGTGGAACATCAAAATTTATATTAGCCGGGCTGGTCTCAGCCTTTCTCTTCGGCGCGGCGACACCCGTCAGCAAATTTTTGTTGCATGACATTCAGCCACAATTCCTGGCAGGCTTGCTGTACCTTGGAGCTGCAATTGGCGTGCTCCCTGTCGTCGTGAGAAAGGGTGCTGTCCGTTGGCCTTGGCATGGCGGCCGCCGCACCATTTTGCTTCTCATGGGTGCCATTGTGCTGGGAGGGATACTCGGGCCGCTGTTGCTCTTAATGGCATTGAGATTCGCAAATGCGGGTTCTGTGTCCCTGTGGCTCAACCTGGAGTTTGTTGCAACTGTGATACTGGGGCATTTCTTGTTCCGGGAGCATTTAACTTTTCGGGGGTGGATCGCTGCCGGCGGAACCGTCATCGCAGCGCTGTTGTTGGTTGGAGGCAAGGGAGGTGGCGGCATCATCCCTGCTGTCCTGATCATTTGCGGTTGCATCTGTTGGGGTTTCGACAATCATTTCACAGCACTCATTGACGGAATCCCTCCTGCTCAGACCACTTTGTGGAAAGGCATTGTTGCAGGAAGCTTTAACCTGTTCACAAGCAGTGCCATTGCCGGTAGCCTAGTCCTGCCAGATATGGTGTTTGTAGCGTTGCTTGTGGGAGTCTTGTCCTATGGAATAAGCATCACGCTGTATGTCACCGCAGCTCAGGGCCTGGGGGCTATTCGCAGCCAGATGATCTTTTCGACCGCCCCCTTTTTCGGCCTGCTGCTTTCGGTGACTGTTTTAGGTGAATCCTTCACAAGTGGCCAGGCGATAGCTGCCGGACTTATGGCGGCTTCTCTCATGATCCTCTTCAGCGAGAAGCATACGCATGTCCACCGACACGGTGTAATGTCACACCAACACGTTCACAGGCATGATGGACTTCATCACGACCACGAACATGATGGTCTTCGTGATACAACGAGCCATTCACACTGGCACGAACACAATCCTAAAGAACACGACCATAAACACTGGCCCGACCTGCACCATCGGCATGGCCAAGAAGAAAATAAAGAAAGTTGATTATTTTTTGTTACCCCATCGCCAAGTGGTTTTTTCACCCTTTTTCCAGCATATGAAAATTAATAGTGCAGTTAAGAAACCAACATATACAATAAGGCATAAACATCTTCATCACTTTACCGATAATAACCTTTTTAGTCTAGCCAATTACAAATATTGCGACAAGCCAAAATACGATTGCAACCAACATAAAAAGCGCTCCGATTAAGAAAACCAATTGATATTTTCGTGACTTACCTTCCATTCCGCGTTCCAGAACTGCAATTTTGGGACGAGCGGGGTTTACCCAGACGGTAACTTCGGAATGGACAGGATACCGCGCTACCGCTTCTTCTGCTTCCTTTTTTGGCCAATTAATATCGGCAACGATAATACGCCGCGACTGATAGCTTTGTCCTTGATATTCATAATTATAAGTCACCGATGGTCGATAAAAGGTAAACGTGGAGGGGAGTGACCCACTGTGGCTGGTTCGTGTCTCTATCTTGACTTCAGAACTCAGTATAGTTCCTTTGGCAGGGGGCCATGAGAGGCTTTCCTGTTGCAGCCGGCGGGTCCTGATCCCGTAAAGTATTGTTCCGATTCCACAGACAGTACACAGAATCCCAAAAAGCCTTATAAGGAGACCAGGATCTTTGTACCCGAGGTAAAAAATGCCAACCGCTAAAACGATAAAAAAAAGCCACCAAATCTTGGACCAAATAGCCCAAAACCATTCCGTGAAAGATTTAGAACCATTTGGCTTCATCCTAATTATCCTCCCTATTTTACTGCTGCATAGGCCTTAAATTCCCCATATCTAAACAAAACCCCAATATCGGTGGATTTCGGATAGATTGAGATAGTCTATACCCCGGCTGAATTGATGATATGCTTTAAATTTGCCCCTAATTTGGCAGGGTTCCGGGTTCATTTAACTTGCCAATAGTTTTAATTCGACCGTTATCGAAATGTATGGTGATATATTTCGGATATCATACGGTTTTTAGGGCTGTCAAATGTAAATTTTTAATAGCAGCTATCCGTAATTGGGGCTCATTTGGGATACGTTTACAGTATCGCAAAAAATTCAGGGCTATAGATATATGGTTCTTTATAAAGATATCTGCAATTTATAAAGCATAAATTCATTGCGGATAATTATTGCCTGAATTGCTCATTAAAAATATATCTTACTGCGTTTATTTTTGAGAGATTCCTCACTTTCTTGATATTTTTCAAGAACCATAGGCCATATTGAAC
>JBAVYC010000339.1:0-16526 GCA_049698595.1 Desulfobacterales bacterium
CGTTAGGTCACCAAAGGGATCCGTTCCATGAAGACTGAGCCGGGAAAAGACAAGATGTTTACTCTGGTCGGGAAGGGAGTCTCACCGGGGCTGGCTAAAGGGAAGGCATTCGTCTACATAGACGTGCTTCAGCGAGACTCCGAACTCTATGTAATAGACCGCGCCCAGATCGGTGAAGAGAAAGCCAGAATCGAGAAGGCAATCGACGATGTGCGGCAGAGCCTGCATATCGATGCGAAGCAGATTGAGGGTAGGTTGGGCAAGCATTCGGCAAATATCTTCCTCGCTCAAGAGGCTATCCTGCTTGATTCTTTTGTTGTTGAGGAAATGAAAAGGATCTTGGAATCAGAGCTCATCAATGCCGAGCAGGTGGTCAGAACGGTGTTCAGACTGCTGGCCCGCAGATTCAGAGACATGAACAATGAAGTGCTCCGCGAGCGTGGAGATGACATAGACGATTTACTGAGTATTTCATTGACGACCATCCGACTATCCTACGGCTCATCGAGTTGGTGGTCAAGGAATCCGGTGACACTCCCGTGTCTCTATGTGGGGCGCTTGCGAGCCGGATCGATGTTATCCCCAGGTTGCTTAGAACCGGGATCAGGTCTCTCAGTGTGGCCGCTGCATTGGTTCCGGACGTTAAGAATACCATAAGGAATTCAAGCTTTTGACGGCCTTCCTTCCCAGGCCGTCACGGACAAGGGACCAACTACCGGCTCACATGGACGTCATATTCCCTGCGGCATTATTTACCTAACAGTTCGCTATCGTACGCTTAAATACGGTAATTTTATTTTTATTTGAAATATTAGATAATTAACTTGACAGCAATTCCGACTACCTGTATGATCCCCAAAAATTAGCAGTGTTCCTGGTTGTACCTAAAAATCACGTAAGCCCCGGAATAATCCGGGGCTTTTTTTATTGGAGCACAGAAAGAAGGTATTTATTGAATTTTAAAACATTTAATTTTCATCCCTCCGTTGCCGCAGGCGTTGCAGCGGCGGGATATGAAACTCCGACCCCGATTCAGGCTCGGGCAATCCCGCAGATATTTAAAGGTGATGATGTGATGGGTCTGGCCCAAACCGGCACCGGTAAAACGGCGGCATTCGTTCTGCCGATACTCAATCGACTGGTGGGGAGTAAACACGGATGCGTTCGCGCCCTGGTGATCGCCCCCACCCGTGAATTGGCCGAACAGATTCATCAGGCTATCGAAACCCTGGGTCGTAAGACGCAAATAAGAAGCGTTGCTGTTTACGGTGGCGTGGGAATTAACCCGCAGATTCAGAAACTGAAGCATGCCGATATTGTTGTTGCCTGCCCCGGCCGGCTTCTTGACCATATCGGACGTCCTACCATCGATCTTTCCCAACTGGAAGTGCTGGTTATAGATGAAGCCGACCAGATGCTCGACATGGGATTTATTCCTGATATCCGGCGAATTTTAAAACATCTTCCAATGAATCGCCAGACGCTGGTCTTCTCGGCTACCATGCCCCCCGAAATCCGTCGCTTGGCCGGGGATATCCTGCGAGATCCGGCCACCGTCCAGGTGGGTATCACCGCACCTGCCGATACTGTCAGTCACGCACTCTACCCGGTAGCCCAGCATTTAAAAACGGCGCTGCTGTTAAAGCTGCTGGGAAACACCCATACCAAGTCGGTGCTGGTCTTTACCCGCACCAAACATCGCGCCAAGAGCTTGGGGAAAAAGCTTGTTGCCGCCGGATACCGATCGGCTTCACTACAGGGAAACCTTTCCCAGACACGCCGCCAGGCAGCCCTGGACGGCTTTCGCGACGGGATATTTCAGATTCTGGTGGCCACCGATATCGCCGCTCGCGGCATTGACGTTACCCGGATTTCGCATGTCATCAACTATGATATCCCTTCCACCCCCGAGGCATACATTCACCGCATCGGGCGGACAGGCCGGGCAACTCGCAGCGGCGAAGCGTTTACCCTTGTTACCGCAGAAGACAAGGATATGGTGCGCGCCATCAATCGAATTATCGGATCTGAAATCGAGCAACGCATCTTATCGACTTTTGACTACGGATCACCGGCGCCTAATCGTGACGGCCGATCGCAGTGGATAGGAAAGCCGCAACGGAAATTCTCCGGAGTGAAAAGAGACGGAACAAAACGAAGTCTCTCTCGAAATTTTTTATTTAGAAAAAACGGCATTGAATATAAAGAAAAGAGCGGGGATATGGCTATTTCCATAGGATGCTGATGATACTGTTTGGTTTCATTGAGCCAACAATTTTGTCTTAATGCACTATTCAGGCTATTTGTCTCTCAGAGCCAACGGCGGTGCCAGTATCTCCGACCATATGACAGCCGTTCTAAGATCCTGTATCCCAAACTCCAAATCTTTAGGCAGGATCTCTTTTCCAGAAACGGCTGGTTCTTTGCTTTCAGCATCAGCTTTCATCAAGGCTGGTTTTATTTTCGGCAAAGGCGGTTTTTCTATGGCCGGCTCAATTCTTTCAGAAGAAATCTCTTCCCGTATCGGTCCCAGATCCTCAAGCGGTTCTCCTTCTGCGGCCATTTGTTGAACCTGGGACATAAACTTGTTGAGCTTCTCTTTCCACTCAGGAAGTCTTTTGGCGACCCCTTGCTCGCTGGTTTTTGAAGCGGCACGCACTTTTTTAATAATGAGCCACACAACATAAACCAGAAAGATGATGATCCATATAAGATTTTCGAATTTCATCTCTTAATCCTTCTTATCCTCGGGCGAACCGATTTTATCTCGCATCTGGGTGTCTGCCGCGATATTTTTCATCTTGTAGTAATCCATCACACCCAGGTTCCCTTTTATAAATGCCTCGGCCATTGCCAGCGGGACCTTTGCCTCGGCTTCAACAACCTTTGCCTGCATCTCCTGCACCCTGGCCTTCATTTCCTGTTCAACGGCATAGGCCATAGCCCGTCGTTCTTCAGCCTTGGCCTGGGCTATTTTCTTGTCCGCCTCGGCACGGTCTGTTTCAAGCTCTGCCCCGATGTTCTTGCCCACATCGACATCCGCGACATCAATGGAAAGAATTTCGTATGCGGTCCCGGAATCCAGTCCCTTTTCAAGCACACGTTTCGAGATCATGTCGGGATTTTCAAGGACGAGCTTATGGGATTCAGCCGAGCCGATGGTGGTCACGATCCCTTCACCGACCCGGGCCAAGACAGTCTCTTCGCCGGCACCACCCACCAGCCGATCGATATTGGCCCTGACGGTTACCCGTGCGATGGCCTTGAGCTGGATGCCGTCTTTGGCCACGGCAGCCACCAGGGGCGTTTCGATTACCTTTGGATTCACGCTCATCTGAACGGCTTCGAGCACATTCCTTCCGGCCAGATCGATGGCCACGGCCCGGTTGAAGTTTAGTTCAATACTGGCCTTATCCGCCGCAATAAGTGCCTGCGCCACACGCATGACATCACCCCCTGCCAGAAAGTGGGATTCAAGGTCATTGGTTGAGATGTCCAGCCCGGCCTTGACGGCCATGATTTTTACGTTAACAATCAGTTTGGGCGGGACCTTTCTAAAACGCATAAACACGATGGCAATCAAACTCACACGTGCACCTGAAACCAATGCTTGTATCCACAATGATATGGCAGAGCCCACAAAATAAAGCAGTACAAGAACCGCTATTCCAATAATGATTAGAAGGATGTTGGTAAACATGATAGCTCCTCTCTTTAGGGTTCGTCTTTTTTTCGTACAATAATCTGATTGCCGGTCACTGTGGTGACAATAATCGCAGAGTCTTTTTCTAGATATTCTCCACAGGTGACCACATCAACTCTTTTGCCATTGATAACCGCTATGCCCGCAGGACGAAGGTCCGTGATCGCATTGCCCTGCGTACCAACATAGCTTTCCAGCTCGGAAGATTGGGAGGAAACACCCTCTTTGCGGGATAGTGTTTTGCGAAGTGTAACCGGCGATCTGGCCAGCAGTTTCAATCCTAGGATGACGAGAACAGGGATAAGGATAAGATCCGCAACGAGAAAGGAAAAACCGCTAGTCATTGATATTTCGTTAAAAACAATAAAAAGTGAATATCCAAAAACACCGAGGGCCGCGATTGAAAGGATACCGCCTGACGGAAGAATAATTTCTGCAATGATAACCACTACACCGACAAGCTGCAGAATGATTGGAAGAAGCAAACTGTCATCCATCTTCAGGTTTCCTTGATACGATGATCCGGTTCCCCTTAATTGCCAGAATTTTCACAGGGATTCCCTTTTTTATGAATTCTCCTTCCGTGACCACATCAAAGATTTCGTCTTTGATCTTTACCTTACCAGAAGGTCGAAGTAATGTCATTGCAATTCCAATGTCACCTATTTTGGCCCCACTGGCTTCCACAGAATCCGCATGGGAATCTTTGAGGGTCGTGCCCAGATACGGTCCTTCGACAACGACAGAAAGTTTTGGCAGGAGGTAGCGCAAGACAAAAAGCGCAACCATGATAGCCATGAAAAGGGCACCGAGGACATGCAAGATGTTTTTTACCAAAAGTTCTGCCTGCCAGGGGAAGGAAGGGTCTGGGATGACAAAATCCTGAAGTGCCAGGATGGCGCCTGCAGCGATAAAAAGAAGGCCTGCAATCCCTGTGATACCGAAACCGGGTATCACAAAAAGTTCAAATCCTAAAAGGACAATTCCCAGAATCAAAAGCAAAAGCTCGGTATAATCAGCCAAACCAACCAAATACTGATTTAGAAAAACAAGGGCGAGACAGGTGATCCCGATAATCCCCGGCACCCCGAATCCAGGCGCTTTTATCTCCATATAAAGGGCGGCAAGGCCAATCATCAATAAAAATGGTGTGATGACGCCGATGTACCGGACAAACGCTTCCGACCAACTCTCTTCGATCCGAATTAGCTTGTAGTTTTCTATTTTCATCCGCCGCAGCATTTCATCAATATTATCAACGCTCATCCTTGAAAAGCCCAGCTCAAATGCCTCGGTATCCTCCATTGTCAGAAGTTCGCCCTTGGCTACAATCGTCTTTTTCGATGAAACCCTCTCCTTTTCCGCCGGGCTTAGATCTTCGAATGCCTGGGAATCCATGAAAATGGTTTTTCCCTCCATTTCCACCGCATAAACCACCATCTCAGCAGTGACCATGGCCTCGGCCAGAGTCTCGGGATACCCATTGCGTTTCGCAAGGGCACGGAATTTGGCCCGCAGGGGGGACTGGAACTTTTCCCCCAACATCTTTGGGCCTTCGTTTGAATAGGTGATCGGTGCACAGTCGCCGATAGTTGTATTCTTTCTCATAACAAGCCTGCTGCAGGCCAGGGCGATCAATGCACCTGCAGAGATGGCTTTGTTTTTAACAAAGGCGATTGTCTTACCTTCAGGAGCAGATAGAAGGGTATCTACGATCTGTAGTGCGGAATCGACGCGGCCGCCGAAGGTATCCATTTCCAAAACAAAATAGGGATCCGGATCGTCAGTGGGCCCCCCAAGCGCCCTTTTTATAAAGGCCGCCATACCCGGGTCTACCGTTCCGGAGACGTTGACAACATATACCTCCCGGGCGGATGCTTGCGCTAAACAACTATTCTGGAGCATAACAAACGATAAGAAAAAACCGAAGATGGCAAAGAAAATCCTGATTTGCTCGCATCGTATATTCGTTCGGCGTCTTGCAATAGCGTTCAAACCATTCTCCAAAACCCGAACAGGAAACCCATCGTGGATGCACCAAGAAGGAATGCTCCCAGAGGGTCTCGGTAACGGGGCGCTGAGTTCAAACGATTATAGATTACTACAACTGAACAGTTGAAATATGTAACTTCGTGTCGCAATGAAGGCATCTTGCCTGAATGATCAATCCATTTCAGCCCCATTTCACCCCAACGTTGCAAAAGCCTGAGGGCTTCATTGATGGTTCAGTTCTATCCGAAACCTAAACCTCAATCTACCTTTACAGAAAAAAACAAAGAATTGCAAGAAAGGCTCAGGATTAAGAAATATGGAATGCGTGGATTGACAGTTAAATTGAGGTGTCACGTTTCAGGTTTCAGGTGCCAGGGAAAGGAGATGTTAGATCCTTAAAAATAATTTTTGTGCTTATTGTGGCATTAACGGAGGCGTATCAATACCCACTGCCGAACTGACCCATTGCATTGGAATAATTTAATGATGGAATAGTGGTCCAATTAAATTAAAAAATCGACTATTCCTTGCGGCTTTCCTCAAACAACAGCCTGCCAATTTGTATTCCCTCACACAGAGCTGCAAACACCACTTCTAGGACGTCAAGCATGGTCACATATGGCCATTGGTCATATACGACCCTACTATCACGCTAATTCATCCCGCCTCGATCAGTCTGTTTATAAAAATATTATTATAAATATCAAATTGTTAGGATAATTTTACTTGCTTTCAGTCTAACTGGCACAAAATGTGAAGGTATGATTGCAGACAGTTAGAATTTTTTTATAGCAGCGATTCGAGGAGGGTTCTCGTGATCATTATCAGGATAACCATGAATGCACTTACAGAAAAGCGGACAGAGGTTATGCAGACACTTCTCTCAATGATTCAGCCAACGGAAAATGGGAGGGGTTGTCTGAGCTGTCACGTTCTCCGGAACATGGAAGACAAGAACGTTTTCAGTATGATAACGGAGTGGAAAAACCGCGAAGATCTGGACGATCACATAAAGTCTGACAGATTCAGCGTTTTGCTGGGAACAAAAAGTCTTTTATGCGAACCGCAGCAAATTGAAATCCACACGGTTTCCCGTTCGGAAGGAATGGAGACCGTTAATATCGCCAGGGGTAAAAGAGCCTAATAAGGAATCGCTCGAGATGAACGGCTTCCTCATTTACTCATGGTTTTTCCAATATATTTTGGTCTTTTTCCGACCCGTTGCGTTTCAGTGGAAAGAAAGCGGCCAGGGGCGATGACCTCATTGAACTCATACCTACGATAGGTCATCACAGGCAAAAATATGACAACATAATTCAGAGAGGTATTATCAATGAAACCAGAAAATGCGGGAAAAATTAAGTATGGCGGTTGGGGTCTTGTTTGTGGGGCAATCATCGCAATGATCATCGGTTTTGCGTGGGGAGGTTGGTCAACCGCCGCTACCACCGAAAAGATTTCCGAAGAGGCGATCATGGCGAGTCAGTCGGCGATCTGTGTTGCTCAATTTATGAAAGAACCGAACCATGAGGAGAAACTTAAAGAACTCGGGGAATTAAATTCATGGAAGAGATATGAATTCATTGAGAAAGAGGGCTGGGATAAAATGCCCGGGCAGGAAAAGGCAGACTATGGAGTGAGCCGAGCATGCGCCGACGGACTTGCCCTTCTTATCGAAAAATGAGTTGGCGGTTAAAGGCAACTCGTATGTGAATTCCCTTTTTCAATAAAAGGCACGGTTCCTTTACTCGCTACACCTCTGTCAATGACCGGATGACAGCAAGGATGAACGGGATTTTTCAAAGTCTTCATCAAGGAATTGGGTTGGACAACGAAGCTGCTTACCGAACTTTCCGGTCACTGCATATATCGTAACCTTGCTGATCGTCGGGCTGCTCATACAGCACGCTGCGCGCCCGCATGCGAAAACTGGGTATCCGCCTGCCATAATCATACGAAGTTTATTCCAACATTGAAGACCTGTTCCTCTGGGCCGGAATTCTTTGCTTTTTACAGCTTGCCTTAAATATTAACACCATCATTTCGTATTCCCTTGCGCAGAACACTCCACATCACATCAAAGATCCGGAAAAATTATGGTCGTTGGTTTTGCCTGGGGTGGCTGGAGCACCGCCGCCACTACCGAAAATATGTCTGCCGAGGCGGTCTTGGCAAGTCAGGCGGCGATCTGCGTTGCCCAATTTGTAAAGCAACCGAATCATGAGGAGAAACTAAAAGAAATTGAGAAGGTTAGTAGCTGGGAAAGAGATAAATTCATCGAAAAGGGTGGCGGGGATAAGATGCCCGGGCAGGAAAAGGCTGACTATGGAGTAAGTCGAGCATGCGTCGCTGGGCTTGTACTTCTTGCCGAAAAATAAGTTGGCGGTTAAAGGTAACTCCATTGTGAGTTACCTTTTCCATTAAAAAAGAGTCTGGATGTCACCATAAGGGAACGGTTCCCGGTTTATTCAGTCGTCCATCCGGCTGTGCATTTCATCCCCGCTGTAATTCTTTTATGTCCGGTATATGTGACGGTAATTTCCCCGAGCTCAGGGAAGTTTCTGAAAACCACTGGGTTGCATGTTATTTGTACCTAAACTGATCGGTTCCTGGTTCAGGGTTCAAAGGTTACAACCGATGGACGCTGCTTGATATATTGAACAAGATCCGGAATATTCGACATATCCCATTGGGTGATATGGCTTTATAAACACGATGAAGACATATGAGCTGTTAGCGGGTTTTCAACCCGGAACGTTGAACCTTGAACCGCTCAACCTATGTAGTACACCCATTCGCATTCAGAGGATTGCTGATGAGTACCTTGATCGAGGTCAAAGACTTAAAGATGTATTTCCCGCTGGGTCGGGCTAGCCTGTTTGCCAGGCACAAGGCTTTTTTACGGGCGGTCGATGGCGTAAGCTTTGAGATTCAAAAGGGTGAAACCCTTGGGCTTGTCGGCGAAAGCGGGTCAGGCAAAACAACCCTCGGCCGCGCGATTCTGCGTCTGATTGAACCCACCGGCGGCCGGATTATATTTACTATAGTTGCAGTTCCCGATTGACAGGCGTTATCGGTGGCGTTACTGTACCTGAGATTCTAATTTGAAAAGAGGTCCAAACAATCAATTGTTACGTTTAAGGAGTCACTGCGTGAACATTTTACATATTTCCGATCTTCATTTCGGGCCCCGGCACTGGGAGGGAGACGACCATATTCTCCTGGAGAAGATTAACTCTTACGATGCCGATATTGTTATCAACACTGGAGACAATACGACAGATGGTCTGGAAGATGAGTATGCAGCAGCAGGCAGCTTTTTAAAAGCTATCGAGTGCAAGAATGTTTTTTCCATCATCGGGAACCACGACAAAAGAAATATGCGTTCGCATGAACTATTCAAGAAATATATTTTTGATCCGGAGATCATCTATTCGTCTGAAATGGCGCAAACCACCAAAAAAAATCTTTTTTTGAATCGGGAGATAACCAAGGTCCGTGAAAATTTCACTGATTTAAATTTTGTCAAAACCATTCCTGTAAATGGAAAATCCGTATTGATTATCGGCATCGATTCCAATGAACTATACAGCGATCAGGGGTTTGTTGAAAAGGAAATCTTACATGCAATTTCAGACAAAATCAATCAGATGGAATATGACGTGCCGCTGCTGCTGATCCATCATTCCATTTTGGGCACCGATGAAGAGCCACTTAAAAATTCCAAACGTGTAATTGATTTTGTATGGAAACACAAAATCGAAACCGTTTTCTGCGGCCATACCCACGAACTGGAGCTGAATCGATCCGTGGATCTGTATCGCGGGCATACATTTACCCAATTTATGTGCGGTTCTCTGTCGTCTTGCAACCATGCCAACGACGACAATATGTTTTTGTATTATGAAAATTGGGGCGCGGATGATCCGCGCGTGCATCTGGTGCGGATATTCACCCAGGGGGACAAAGTGCAATTCGCAAGAGAATTTATTGAACACCTCTAGGATAAGCTGGAATCAGGTGTCTTGCTTTCGTCCGCGCACGTATTGAACCAGGTCTTTTTCAAGCTGGGGGTCGATCTCCGGCTTTTCATATTCCGTCAACCGCTTTTTTAAGAGCTTTCCCGCTCTTTGGGTAATGTCGCGCGGTTCCATTGCGAGCCATTCGCTATGCATTTTTTGGTTACTCAGATCGGGACGAAAAAATTCGTCCCGGCAGCGATTGACGGTATGTATTTGCATCAGATAATCGCCCGAGGTCCCCAACTCTTTGATCAGGTCCATGGCATAGGCGTCATCCGTAAATTCTACCGGTTGCATCAGTTTTTTCAAGGCCCCGCAGAGATCTTCGTCGGCAATAAACTTCTCATAGCTCATAGCAATCATGGAGCCATAGGTGCCGCAGGCGTGGAGGCTCAAATGGACGCCGCTGAGAGCCGCCGTGGTCAGCATCATGGCCGACTCCATACCGGCCTGGTAGTCGAGATCAAAAGACTCGGTCAAGGCTCCCTGACTGCGGCAGGGTATGTTGTAATACCGTCCCATGGCCGTGGCGATGGCGATGTGTTTGGCATCTTCGGGTGAACCATTCACATAACCACCGGTTTGCATCTCGGTGGGGCTGCCGCCCAGACCGTATACGATGGGCGTGCCGGGATTGATAAGCTGGGCCAGGCAGATGCCGGCCAGCGTGGTCGCATTTGAGATCACCAATGACCCCGCTATTGTGATCGGGCCGGTGGTGCCCAGATTACAGGCCGAGTGGATGATCAAGGGCTGCCCGGCTTCGGCAAATACCATTGTGGCGTCGACCATTTCAGCAGCGTACTGCAACGGAGACAGGGAGTCGACCAGGGAGATCATTACGGGTTCGTCGCGATGGCCCCAGATCATTTCCGCCAGTTGCAGAGAATCTGCGGCAGCCGCTGCAGAAACAGAACTTCCCATGATGGGTTTGTCGGTTAAAAGCATGGTTGCCAGAAGAATGTCCAGATGGGCCGTGTCCTGGGGCACGTCACCGGGCTGCACGACCATGGCGCTGTTGAAATCCAGATGCTTCGAGGTTTGAACCAGTTTGCAGAAATTTTGCACGTCCCTGAGGATGGCGTTCCTTTTTTCTCCCGAAGGCTCGATAATGAACGGGGGACCGTAGCCGGGGGCCATAACGAAATTGTTGCCGCCAACCCGGATGCTCTTGGCCGGATTTCTGGCCTTTATGGTAAACGCCGGCGGAACTGCTGCCATGGCTTTGTGAATATCTTCTTCCTTAAAAAAAACAATGTCGCCGTCTGTGCGAAAGCCATGCTTATTGAATATTCCCAGGGCCTTCTGGCAGGGGAATTTGATGCCGGTTGACTGCAGCAGTTCCAGTGAATAATTGTGTATGGTATCCAGGTTTTTTTGCTCGAAGTTGATAATCGCTCTGTTCATTGTGTTTATCCCCTAGTTTGGACAAGCCGGGAGAAATTGAATATTTAGCCCAATCGAATTAAAACCATATGAGGGCTATAGGTTTAGACGGCTTGAAGCGGGAAAGCCTGGAAGCTCAAGAGCTCCACGTTCTCTTAGCATTCCAGCATTCCGGCATTCCGGCTTTCCGGCCTCCCAGCCTGTAACCTAACTCGCTTATGACCACTTGAAATTCAACACTTCCCGATTCATGGCCGCGAAATTTTCCCTGGGAGTAGCGGGAGAAGTGGTCCCGGATGTCGAGAAAATGTAGCCGGACATGCCGCCGGCACTCTTCAGATGCATAAGGGTTTCCCCGGCGACTTCATCTGGCTTGCCGATCAGCAGGCAGCCGTTGGGATTGATGTTGCCAAAGATGCAGGTCCGATCCCCTACCTTTTCCTTTAACTCACGCACATCCAACACGGTGTCCTGGGTGAGATTGCCCGGCATGATGCCGTGGATGTCCATTTCCAGCAACATATCCACGATGCCGGTGTTGACGATGTCACCGCACATGTGAGGCAGGACCCTCGCCCCCAACCCGGCCAGGGCGTTGACCACCTTGCTGGTGGGTTTGTGCACGAACTCCCGGTAATGGCTGGGTGATATCAGCAACGGGCACTCCATGTCGGCCCCGTAAAAAATGTAGTCCACACCCGATTCGATAAGCGCCCGTCCAATTTCTATATCCAAGGCGACTACGGCGTTCTGGAGGGCATGAACCAGCTCCGGATCTTCGTACATGTCGGTCATAATTTCATTGGTGCCCCTCAGCCGGGTGGCGATGGTAAAGGGGGATATATATTCGCACGCAATGGGCACCTCTCCATGGAGCTCTTCTTTCAGTATGGCCACGCCTTTTAAAAAGCGCTCCATACGGTTCGTATACACATCGGCCCCGGCGATGCGCTCGACGTCATGCATCGATTTGACCGGGGTTTGCTCGATTACCGGGAAAACATCTTCGGGATAGCTGACCTTGCAGCCCAAAGCCTCGGGGATGATGCCACCGATGAGACCCATACCCAATATGATCCAGTCAAACTTGAACTCGGCCAAAGCTGTCAGGTGGGCGTCCGCCATAGGCCGGTCTTGCAGCAACGCCGACCGGAAGTCGGCGCCGAAATAACGGCATATCGGGGCTTCATAGAACGGGGCATTGGGCACCCGGTCAACCGGTTTGAGGTGGATGGCCGCATCCATTCTTTCTTTGGAATTCATTTAAAATTCTCTCCTATTCTTTTATGACTCATGGTAATCGATCAACTGGCCAGTATGAACATCGTGTATTTGGCCTAAATATTAGTTTGTGGGAGCGGCTTTCCAGCCGCGATGAACTCCTCAATGGGGCTAACCTAGTCGCGGCTGGAAAGCCGCTCCCACTAAGATTTGAGTGAATGGCCTTGGTAATGGTATCCGATTTCAGCCAAGTACCGGAAGATAACCTGCAAAACAGGTTTCGACCGGTCCTGTCATGACGACGGCATCATCGTCTTTCAGCTCAATTTCCACCGATCCCGCCGGCATAATCACCCTCATACGGTTTGCGTCTGTCAGGCCCCGACGATGGGCCGCCGCTACGGCAACGCAGGCACCGGTCCCGCAGGCAGTCGTCAGCGCACCCGGGCGCTCCCAAACGGAGAGCTTAAGGGTGTTGGAATCGATCAATTGGGCGACGCCGATGTTGGCTTCTTGCGGGAACAAGGGATGTTTCTGCAGCTGCGGGCCCCAGATTGTCAGATCCACGCTATCCAGATCGTCTACAAAAAACACAGCATGGGGATTGCCGATGTTCATCGCGACCGGGTCTCGCAGAGGGCCGGCGCCGATGTTCATATGGAGCGTATCCATTTCCCGGACCAGGGGAATGTCCTGCCAGCCGGTACGTAATTTTCCTATGTCGACAGCCACAAGTTTAACGCCTGCCCGACGGCATCCAAGTAGTCCGCCGAGGGTGTCGATCGAAACCTCGTCGCGTTTGCTCTCCTGAAGTAAGAGCCAGCCCACGCAACGGCTGGCGTTTCCGCAAGCCTCCACTTCGCGGCCGTCCGGATTGAAGATACGTACAAAAGCAACGGCTTCCGCCGAGCCAGCTCGCGGAGGATCGATGATCAGCAGCTCATCTCCGCCGACGCCTTCGCGCCGGTCGCAGTGACGAACGATCTCATCAACTGACGGCCGGTAAGGTTGCCTGCGCCCGTCCACAATGATAAAATCGTTGCGTAGGCCATGCATCTTGATGAACGGTCGACCGCGCATTATGATTCCTGCGTCTTTTTCAATAAAAGAGATATAATGGCCCATTTATTGATTTTCCTTTTTGAATACACACCGCAGATCCAATAGAAATTTCAGCCAGTATCAGGACGTGATGGAGGAATCCTTTATGAGTTGATACGTAAATGTCGTGGTGGTGCTGTTGTTAGGCCCGTCGACATAGGTGAGTTTAATGTCACAGTTTTTTAGGAATTTACGGGACCTGAGCGCTGAGCAAACTACCGGGATACGCCTTGAGAATCCGAGTTCCTTGTGAATATCACCGGCCCGTATGGACAAGGTTTCTTTTCCATTCTTTTTGGCGGGAGTGATGTATTTTCTTTTCACATAATCCCGAACGCGATCTGAAGGGAGCATCATCTGGTCTTCCTTCATATCAAGATACTTTGGGTTAAGCTTATATTTGCCTTTACCAAGATAAATAAAGTAATCTTTTGGATTCGGATAATGCCGCTGGGAAGGGTGAGTAGGTGCAGCAGCAATTACCTGCGCTGCAAATGTGTTTCTTTTTAACCCAGGATGGTCCAAAAGGGATAGATTGAAAAGTTTCGCGCCGGTAAACTTGTTTTGGCCGGTATCGATCACATACTTTTTGGCCGTCTGCAGGATGATATCATGGACCGTTGTTTTTGCAGCCTTGGACGAAGCGGTTCTATTCCATGAATTTAAGCGTTTCGGCAAGGAAACGACCGCCGGAATGAGATCGACATTTTTAATATTGATGCGCGCTTTATCTTCCTCGAGAGTGAGCGACAGATTAATGGCAATTGAAAAATTTAATTCTTTCATGGATGTCACCTTTTTTACTTATTTAATGTAGAAAGTATTACAGGGAATATTACTTGTCAAATTATTTCATACTTACTCTGTTTTATAGCGTCGGCGATGTCCGACTTTTTGCTTGACTTGAAAATAATTTCTCAATATTAGCCCTTAGAATCATACTGAAAGGATAAACGGAATGCAGCGGTTTGGAATCCTAACCAAAACTCAGGTTGAGAAGGTTCACGAAGCTTCTTTGCAGATTCTGGAGCAAGTCGGGGTGGATTTTAGTTATCCACCGGCCCTGGAGGTGTTAAAAAAAGCCGGGGCCAAGGTAGAAGGTGAGCGCGTCTTCTTCTCTGCCAAGCTTGTAGCGGAGCAAATTAAAAATGCCCCCAGGCAGTTTACCATTTATGCCCGCAATCCCGAGAAAAACGTTATTATCGGTGGTCGCCACATGGTTTTTACGCCTGGCTATGGCGCCCCTTTTGTTGCCGATATAGTCAATGGTCGACGAATGGCAATCTTGAATGACTTTAAAAACTTCGTCCAATTGACCGGTGCGAGTGTCAACCTGGATATCTTAAGCGGTAATGTCGTTGAACCCAACGATATCCCGCATGAAATTCGCCATGCCCAAATGTTTTACACGTCTGTTAAAAATTCCGATAAATGTTTTATGGGCAGTGCCATGGGACAGCAGGCCGCCAGGGATAGTATTCGGATGGCATCCATCCTGTTCGGCAGCGAAGCGCAGTTGGCGGAAAAGCCTCGATTAATCAGTATTTTGTGTTCCTTAACGCCTTTGAGATATGACCTCAGAATGTTGGAGGCGCTGATGGAATATGCCAGGGCCGGTCAACCGCAGCTAATTTCTTCTCTATCCATTGCCGGCGCAACCGGACCGGTCACGTTAGCCGGCAACCTGGCACTGCAGAATGCGGAAATATTGGCCGGAATCGTATTGGCCCAGTTGGTGCGGGCAGGCACACCGGTGGTCTTTGCGGGAGTTTCTTCCAATGCGGAAATGCGCAGCGGCGCGTTGAGCATCGGATCTCCTGAAATGGCCATGAATACAGCGGCAACGGCTCAAATGGCCCGCTATTATCAGTTACCGTGCCGAAGCGGTGGAGCAGTTTGCGATGCCAAATCACCGGATGCACAGGCCGCCTATGAATCTATGATGAACTTATTAATGGCCCGGGTCTGCGGCATCAATTTTGTGCTGCACAGCGCCGGCATTTTAGAGTCCTACAATTGCATGTCTTATGAGAAATTTATCATCGATGATGAATTATGCGGGATGGTGAAAAGAATCCAAAAAGGCTTTGAGGTCAATCCGGAAACTCTAGCATTGGATGTTATAAAAAATGTGGGACCCGGTGGCCACTTTCTGGACAAGGATCACACCTTCAACCATTTTCGAACCGAATTTTATCAACCGCGTTTATCCAACCGTGATGATTTTGTAACCTGGCAGGCGAGCGGATCCCCACACAGTATGGAAACGGCAAACAAGAAGTATAAGGAGATCCTCACTACTTATGAAGCACCGGAATTGTCGGCGAATGTGGACAAGGATCTGAAAAAATTTATCGAGAACATAAGATAGCTAAAATTTAGTGGATGAAAAATCATAGTATATCAACAGATGAACCTGGTTAAAAAAACCGCTTTTGGGAAGGTAGATGCGATCCGGTTGGGTTTTGGCCCGATCGGGCCGCCCTTGATGTCGGTTTTTCTGTATATTAATTGAGAAAGGACTGTCTCAAAAGTCGATTATTAAATGCCTGGACACAAAAAGTGACCGATGGGTAAAATGGATTACCATGGGCAATGTCAGCTTTGCCAACATGGTCAAGTCGGCTGTCAATGCGACCGCCTAACTTCCTTTCGGGCAAGGAAAGCATTTAAAAAACAAAGTTTAAGTGAGCCCATCGTGGGCAAAATCTTTTATATGGACCCAAAAGGTGAAATCAGGCAAGTCGCAGACGATTTGCACTATGCCAACGGTATCGCTTTGTCAAATGACGGCAAAACCCTTTTTCTGGCAGAGTCCGAGGCGAGCCGCGTGATTCAATTCAACGTACAGCCAGACGGCAGTCTTAGCGACCGCAGGCTTTTTGTTAGAATCGGCCAGGTGGATCCCGATTCCGGGAGTTTCGCCTATCCCGACGGGTTAAAGATGGATAGTAAGGGAAATCTCTACATCGGCCAATATAGCAAGGGCAGAGTAATCGTCGTTTCTCCGGATCGAAAGCTTGTCAAGACGATCGACGTACCCTCACCAGGCGCGCCCAACCTGAACTTCGGTCCCGATGAGGCCGTAGTATATATCATGG
>JBAVYC010000340.1:0-8064 GCA_049698595.1 Desulfobacterales bacterium
ATATTCACTTCCCTGGAGCGTTAATGCCCTCGCTCAAGCCGGTGTGCGATATCTGATGGAACATAATGCTGAAGTAAAGGCTTTCATTGATCGAACCCACGAACTGATCGAAAACGAAAAAAAACGATTTGCTGAAAAATTCAAAAATGCAGATTGTATAAAGCTTTTTGCAAGCACGACTTCTTTTATGCTTGCCAAGCTGGTTGGCCGGCAGACGGCCGACGTGATCTGCCAAACGTTGTTGCTTGAGAGGATACTTATTAGAAATTGTTCGAATTTCAAGGGACTTTCTAATCGTTTTATCCGGATTTCACTGAAAGACAGTGAAACAAATTTAATGCTTGTAGAAAAGCTTTTGGATCTGAGTTAGCACCAGTGTAAAATCGGCCTTGACCGGTCGGCCTACTCTATTAAGCTTTGTTTGTTAAGCATTGCGATTGGTTTTGACATGTCCGCTATGTGAGCATCCACCATGTCCAACGAGTCGCCGGATATGCCCAGCATAAGATGATCCGGACCTATGGCTGATTTTAGCCTGCAGCCTAAACCCAGAAAGGTAATGTTGGGAGTCCCTTTTAGCAAGGGCAATGCCGTAATGTCTGAACAGCCCCCCAATGCACCTCCCGATTGAGGCAGATTCATTTTGCCGCCATTTTCATAATTTAAAGCATAGAGAAGCCACATGACCTGTTCACTGTTCGCGGTGAATATCACAACCTGTGGCCTTCGTTGAAATTCAGACAAGGGGGCGATGAAAGCAGCCTGGGTCTTGCCTTTTTCCAGATAGATTGATTTGAGCATCGTTTCAGCGGAAGCTTCCTCAGAGCCAAAGAGTCCAACGCCATATTTTTCCAATACGCCGTCGTCCAGATAAGCCTCCATATCCTTATCCTTCTCAAACCCTAATACGGAGGTCCCGAGTTTGCATCCCATTTGTTCCTTTGCGAGGAGAAAAGTTTGACCTTTACCGGCTAACACCAATGCCTGGCAATAGCTTTTTAATTCCTTTTGAGACAATGGAATGTCAGTCGGTATGGAATCCGTATCATGGTAAAGATCCACCCCGACAGGCTCATATTGAAGGGATAAACTCTTAACCAACTTTTGAGAAATATTCCGGTAGGCGTCCATCGTCTTCTCCTTCATAAATTAAGTTTATTGTGGTCTAAGGCTTGCATTTTGACCGCTTGGTCTCAGATGCAAGCCCGCTGCAACCCGAACGAACGACGTAATGACAATCTTGCGTATACATCATTTCCGGGAGAAGGTCGAATTATTTAATCAGTTGTCAAAATATCGGCATAAAAATATGGGATGAAGGATGGGAATAATCTGTCAAAACTATGACATTCAACCGAATTTTGAATCACGATTCTAAAAACGGACGAATATACCCAATACAGATATTTAATTTTTGACTGGATTATTCGATTGAGATATATACGATATTTTTAAATGGATGAGGTTTTTGGCAGTAAAATATCAATGCATGCATAATAAGATGATGAGTATTTTAAATAGGCTGTTTCTTCTGTGTAATAAAGGCCTGAAAAAACTGGCATATCTTATAAGGGAACATCTGAATCTGATAGAGGTGAAAATCCTGTTTGTGGGGCTTGTTCTGACGGCCCTGACCGGGATTTATTTGCTCTATCTTCTTTTTACAGACCCCGGCCTTTACAAAGTGCTGTCTTCAACCGCCGTCATTCATGTTATGGGGGGCAGAGGCTTGGGAATTCTCACCTGTCTTTCCGCAGGTATTTCCCTTTTTTATACGATTTTATACAATTTTTTCCTTGAAGTCGTTATTGTTTTGGTTGCATACGGCATTGTGGTCCTGGTAATGCGAAACATCATCCAGCCGAAGCTCTTTGACAGTGCTGTCCGAAAGGCGGAACTCACCGCCCAGAGCCAGAAGACCAAGATTAAAAAGTACGGTTCTATCGGGCTCTTCCTGTTTGTCATGTTCCCCTTTTTCATGACAGGACCGGTGATAGGTGCCATCATCGGGTATTTGTTGAACTATAGGGCGATCAATAATTTTCTGATCGTGTTCAGCGGAACCCTAACCTCCATCCTGATCTATGCCCTTATCGGCAACAATATCATCAATTTTATCAATCAATACATTCATATTGACGTACTGAGAAAATGGGGTGGAATCATCATCGCTGTGCTGATAGTGGTCTTTTTGATCTACCACTTAAAAACCGTAAAAGCCTTTCTTTATTATGATGATGATGACGGAGAATGAATTTTGGCATCTGCATCAATATTGAAACTTCACCAAAATTGCATGTAGATTGAGGGGCAACATAGATTGTGGCTGTCCCTTTCGGACACTCCTTGTGGTATATAATATTTTCGAGCCTGGAATTGATAGCGTCTGCCTTGGTGAACCTTGCAAATATCAGGTATTTGACCGCTTTTTAGTCGGGCACGCAAACGGCCTTTCGGCATTTAGCGAGCCGTCCTTTTCAACATAGTACTCTTTTTTACAAACCGGGCAATACCATTCAGGATGATCTCCCGACCAACCTGTTTGTCTCAACTTTGGTTCCTGAACACAATTGCATCTTCGTTTCATCGCCAACCCTCTTGGCAAAATGACAACAAGCTTGGGGCTAGGCCCCAATTGAATTGTTGGACTTTTGCCATATAGTAAAAATGGGCCTTAGAATACCGGAAAGTCGGGTAAATGGCTAAATTCGTTAAACGAAAAATACGAATGGGACAACATCCCTTAAAAAACCCCGTTATTCAATAATTGAGGAAGCAAGCTCAAACCTCAAAAAACACCCCATATCTTCATTGTTATGGTAAAAATTTCGTTGCATTAAGTAATTCCATAGGCAAAAGTATTGCCAAGTTGTGAACTTGTCAATCGAAACAGATCCCCGATGATATGCCAATTTTAGCGAAATCCAAATATTTTATCGACCAAGAGACCGGAAGCAAAGAATTTATGGGAAATTTTAGCGCCTTTGCAGACTTGTGGAAGGGGGGCAGCTAATGCCCAACCATGGCAGGTGTCAGAACTTTGGCAGGATTGAAATGACCAACCAATTTAGCCGGCGTCAGGTCATCGAATGTTGGATTCCGATCCGCTAGCTTAAGTTGATTAAAAAAAATCGGTTCGAATTCCATGTTTCTCCCAATGGGTGAATTCGGCCAATCCTAACAAGGGAGTATGAATTATGGATATCCGCATCTTATAACCTTTGAACCTTGAACCCTGAACCTGGAACTAATCACTTTAGGTCGCAATATATTTAACTTGAATACAATGGTCATATTTGCTAATTTTGTAACCGTAACCTGAAATTGCTTACAGATCCGTTAACATTTCTGGAGAATATCACCCCATGGGCGTCTTGGGAATTCTGACATGCGAAATTTTAGAACTCGAATTTGCCTATCTACTAATTCAAAAATTATGAACGGTCTCTTTTGATATCCACCCCGATCATGTCGGAAGAGACAATGCAACAAAACTCAAATGAGTTTAATACCCGTTTCGGGATGCGTGAAGAAATCCGCCAGGGCACCCTTGATATTCTCATTAATTCCTGGAATTCGGCCAAGACATTTCTTTATGAAAAATAAAACCATTGCCAATAACTATATCTATCACACCCGCGGTGTCTGTCCGCCTGAAATTCATTTCAAAATCAATGACGGAAGAATTAAAGATCTGCGCTTTGTGGGTGGCGGCTGTCCGGGTAATGCCCAATTGGTTTCCCGTTTGCTGGAAGACAAATCCCTGGCGGAAGTTCTGAGCTATATCAAGGGAATCGGCTGCCGCAACGATACATCCTGTCCGAAAGAGTTAGCTGGTGCGATCCAGGCCGTCCAAAACGGCACCCTCGCTACCGCTGAATCATTTAGAGTTCAGGAAGACAATACCCCCAGGCGATCCGTTGCTCTCATTGGTAATCTGGCTGGAGATAACGAGATCCTGGAAAATATTCTGGAACATATCCAGGACTGTGATGTAGAGGCCATCTTTTGTCTGGGCAATCTTACCGGTGACTCACCGCTTAACCGGAATTTGATAAAAACGATCCGCCGTAAAAAAATTATGGCGCTGCAGGGAGAAACCGACTGGCAGTATTCACAGAGCAGTGAACAACCGGATATGCCGAATATTGAAACCCGGATGAGAGACTGGCTGCTTCAACTTCCCCAGGTACTGAGTTTCAAGTTAAATACCAGGAAAAGTATGGCCTTTTTCGGTGATTATATTCAGAGACTTCCCGATTATTCTGACTTCGAACCGTTTGCCCTGGAAATGAATATGGTCTGTGGGTTGACAAATTTCATGCAGGATGAAACCGTTTTGCCGGCGTTGGAAGCCATGATTCCCCAATTTCAAGTCGATATTATTATTTTTAGCCAGCTCAAAAAATGGGGACATTGGCATATTGCCGGCAAAGATTTCATCAGTCTCGGGCCGGCGTCGGACGCAAATGGGGTTTCCTGGGGTAAGCTGGAAGTGGCGGATGAAAAGATCGAATTCAAAGTCATGCAGGCTGAATGCGATGGAGGATGATTTGACACAAACTGTATTGGTGGATGTGCTTTTGACTGATTTTAGACAATGAGTTGCTTGCGTCTATATGGCGGAATCGGTAAAGGTTTTACCGCAAGACATCCAAGAAATTATTGATGTGCATGAATGGGATATGCGCACCCGTGAAGGGGTGCAGCGCTTTCGGGAACTGAAGGCCAAGTCCCTGCCCAGTGTTGCTTTAGATGGCGACCTGGTTTATGAATCCCTTATTCCCATGCAGGAAGAACTCATCGACGAAATCCTCAGACGGTATAAGGAAAAAAATCAAAATGAATAATATCTATCTGGAAGATGTAAACATCGAAGGCTTTAAATCCTTTTCAGAAAAAACCAACATGAGTTTTCAGCCCGGCATCGGTGTTATCATTGGAAATAACGGCGTCGGAAAATCAAATATTCTGGATGCGATTGTTTGGGCGCTGGGCGAGAATGATCTGGGCCGCATCCGTTGTTATGAAAAAGAAGAGTTGTTTTTTGCCGGCAGCAAAGACTATCCGGCGGCATCCAAAATTCGGGTGGAGTTGCATCTAAAGCAAGGGGGGGGAAAAGATGCACCCGGCATCCAATTGGCACGTGAAAGAACCAAAAATGGGGAAGATCAATACTGGATTGATAAAACCAACTATGCACGCGAAGCATTTCGCCAAAAAGTAGATGCCTATAATATCAGACATTGTCTGGAAACCATTATCCGTCAGGAACAAATTAATGACGTTATTCAGTTAAACCCCTGGCAGCGCTTTGATTATATCCGGCAAATCTTGGACATAGAATCCGAAGCAGAAACCGTTGGATGCATCAAAGATATTATCGGTCCCTTATTTCAGCGGTATATGTCCTATCTAATACCCCTTGGTGAGGTTCGGTTAGATGCAATTTCGCAAAATGGACAAAATGGATTGGAGATCGAAGTCAATCTTCCAGGAAATCGTCTGCGCCGGGCGCATCAATTGTCTGGCGGTGAAAAGTCCATTACCAGTCTGGCTTTGAAGCTGGCTGTATTTCATCAACTTGAAAGCCCATTTTTTCTGCTGGATGAAGTGGAGCCCTCCCTGGACTATACCAACCATAAGTCCATGCAGGCCTTTCTCAAAGACGTGGCCGACAGCAAACAGCTTATTATGATTACTCACCTGCGAAGCACCATCGCCCTGGCAAATACCGTTCACGGCGTGAGAACCCGCTGGGACGGATCTTCCTTCATGAAATTTTATTTTGTTATGGACGAGCGCCTGTTGAGGCTTTATAAATGCTGTTGAGAACGCTTCAATCTTACTGCTCCAGAAACAGATTTTGTTAGAAAATGATTGCAATCAGCGAATTTGACACGGCTATCAATACAGCAAGGCCTTTGTTGAAAAGCCTACAAAGCTTATATAAACGGCTACCTGAGACCCGCTGCCAATGCGAGCAAACTGGCGTGTGCTGTGCATTTTTGCCGGAAATGACTTGGATGGAAGCCTTGCAATGGAGCGGGGTCATACAGCAAATGTCTGCCAATGCCCGGACCGGGATTCTGCAAAAGTTCTTGGAATTTTATCTGACCAATCCCATTCGTGATAGCGAATGCCCTTTCCTGGAAAATGGTGTCTGCGATATTTATGAATTGCGCCCTTTTGCCTGTCGCGCCTATGGTCTGTGGAGTCCAGAATTCGGAAAAGTGAGAACCCAAAACAGCCGGCGGGATCGAAAAGCATTGCTGCAAATGTGGCATAAGTTTGGGTTGGAACTTCCCCCGGAGACGGTGGAATTTGAGATCGATTATTGTGATAAGGTTCGTTGTGCAACTGAAAAATCAATATCCGACAGGCAGTTGATGGATTTTTTACAGCAGGTATATCGGCTCGATCAAGCCTTACCGGATCTGCAAACAAAATTTGAAGCTGAATATCATTCCGATTTTAGTTTTTTGATGGCATCCTTGGTACTGGGTTATCGGAAGGCGATACTCGGAAAATTTGCCGTCGTTAAGGAAATTGTGCAGCAGGGAACTGAAGAACGTCTTCAACAAATGCTGCACAGGGTTACATCGGATGTCCTGAGTGATTCCTCCCATTAGCCTAAGTTATTTTACAACCATTCACAGCTCCCCTACCCCACCGCCCTTATAGGCACGACACTCAAAAATAATGATTAAAGTAAAAAATCAAAAAAATATTTACTACTACTTGATATTTTAGGATTTATGATTTTTGGATACAAGAAGCTGCTTTTTTTAGTATCTCTTCGGAATTGATATCCCACCCGATAAATGCCAGTTGAGTTTGCGTTTCCCCCTTCCAGGGCGTCCACTCACTTTTGCCGCCGACGAAATTCAGCATGACAACGCGATCGGCAAAACGGACCGGCCCTTTTATACGGAAAACTGCCCAGGGTAAGTTACCGATAAATTTTTTAAAACGAGTTTCGTCAACGATATTTGGATCCTGGAAAGAAAACGTTACATAGCTCGTCGCCTTTACCGAGTGGTTGTCGTGTTCCTGGTGAGAATGATGAGGGCCGCTTGAATCAGTATTGCTGTTCGAAGAAATTGGCTGGAAAAATTGGATGGGCTTTAATTGAAACATTTTGGGCGTAGCCGCTAACCAGAGAGATTCGGGATCGATGCCACAATGAATAGTCGGGATTACCTGGCAATCGGGTATAACCTCATGAATTTCTTTAAGAAATTGAGAGGTTTTTTCTTGTTTTATCAAATCAATTTTGTTCAAAAGGATTAAATTGGCCATCTCCAGCTGGTTATAAAAAAGGGGCCCAAATGCCTCGCGTGCCTCCCAAAAATCTGCATCCAACACCGTAACGGTTTTTCTGTGATCCATATATTGACATATCCCCGGCGCCTTCAATACCGGAGCGATTGATTTGGGGTCGGCGACGCCTGAAGATTCTATTAAGATGCGGCGGGGTCTGAATCGATTCCATATACGCGTCAGCGATTGATGCAAATCGGCGCTGAGCGTGCAGCAGATGCATCCGCTGGTCAACTCTATCACATCCGAACCGGAATCTTTAAGCAAGGCACCATCGATTCCGATGTCACCAAACTCATTCACCAAGACAACTGTTTCTGAAAGGTCAGCTTCCCAGGAAAGTATTCTTTTGAGTAAGGTGGTTTTACCCGCCCCCAAAAAGCCCGCTAACAGTAAAAGGTCGGCTTTATATTCTGGCTGATAGCTCATAGTATAAGGCTTGAAGGCTGGGAGGCTATAAAGCTGGGAAGGTTTGAGGGCTCTGACGATCACGAGTTTCCGGGCTTTCGGGCCTCCCAGCTTCCCAGCCTATTAGTCCCTATTTGAATCCCCTGACACCTGAAACCTTTTACAGCGTGTAAATTAAAGAATTCGACTGAACTAAAATATACCACACGACTTTTGTAACATTTTTGCAGGACACAACACTAGACGGCGATGGTTGCAACCTGGTAACACCGCAAGCAGCGTTCGGCTTCAGCCACGGCTTCCTGGGCGGATAGGCCTTGCTCGACTTCATCA
>JBAVYC010000341.1:0-2057 GCA_049698595.1 Desulfobacterales bacterium
AAAATAAAAGAAGTCCTCTGCGTGCTCAGCGTCTCTGCGGTGAAAAAATATTACCATTAAGCCGTTTACGTCCTCAAATATCGCTTCAGTTCATTGAACACCTCCGGATCCTCAGCCTCAAAGCGGGTCAGGAAATGCTCCGATCGCATGATCGGGCTCCAGAGCGAGAAATCCTCGCGGTCAAAGTCCATCCCCACCGCCAGCATGTCACTGAAGGTCTCCATCAGATGTTCCTCGGGCTTGTAGATCGAATCGCCGATATCCCCCACCCAGCAAAGCGGCGTCCCCTGATAACGGTCTTTGAGGTCATGGTAAAAATGATGGGTGACGATGGTGCGCGGCTGCAGGCCCAAATCGGTGAACGGCATGCTGACACCCTGTTCGGCCACCTCGACTAGCGCCCCGTTGTAAACGGGCACAAGTTCGACACCTGCATCAGAACACAGCCGGCAGATGCCCTCCAATCCTTCCAGGCTGGCACACACCGGAAAGAGGAATATTTTTTTGGGTTTGTGATGACCGAGGGCCTCTTTGACAAAATAGGCCAAGGTCTGGCCGGAAGCAATGCATTCTTCCATGACGATCCAGGTGTCGTCCTGCCACCACTCCCCCACAAAAGAAGTCTCGACGATATCCCATCCCCGAAATTTAGCTTTGTCTTCCACCCGGGTCAGTTTGATATAGGTCGTGTCGAGCAGTTCGGGTCTCTGGAGCGGGGGATTGGCGTCTAAAAGATCAAGCGGACGACCACCCCACAGGATGACGAACTGGGCTAGCCTGCCTTCGAACATGCGTTCGAACAGGCGAATCATGTCATGGCCGATCTCTTTGATCATCAAAAACTTTTCAGGTCCGCAGGCCTGACGACTGAGCAAAAATTCTTCACCGGCCCCCCGGCCGGGAAAATCAACCACGTAAATCCTTTCGGGCAGGCAGCGGTCTTTAAAATCCTCGTGCCGGGTGATTCCTTTAACCAGCCAAATATCTTTGCCGCCCCGCGACATCACAATCTCGCCGATGTCTTCGAGGTAAATCCGGTTGTCGATCGATTTCATACTACACTCCTTTATTCCACAGATTTCGCAGATTACACGGATTATTCTAATCTCTTTAATTTCATGGATTCGTAAAAAGTTGGAATTTCGGTTTTTGCTCATCGTAACACATTGAATTTACGAGCCCTGAAATTTGAGTTTTGTGTTTTTTACGCCTTTTTGCGGCCAAATCAATTTTAGCCCAATTTAAATTTTAGTTCATTTTTAACTTTTCCGGCTTATCCGGGTTAGGACAATGACCATCCAAATAACGAACAAGGAAATGATTGTCAACGTCGATTTATACACAGCGTCATAAAGAAGAGAGGGCTCAGATCTTTAAAATTGACAAACCCCCTTACTTAAGAATGAACTACCTCGCGGCAAGCCGCGAGGTATCGGAAAGTTGATTGTACCGATTTTACCGCAGCAAGCTGCGGGGAATTAAACCCTAAAAGGGATTATTAAAAAGTGTAAACTTATTTCTGATCTAAGGAGCGGACGCATAAACGGGAAGAAAGACCGGGACGTTCGTGCAGAAAATGCTTTGCCAATAAGCTCATTTATGAGATTTAATACCTATGCCAAGATTAGCCAGATTAGACGCACCCCGGATTTTGCATCATGTTGATTGTGTGTCAGGAAGATCGATATTGAAAAGGATTGGTAAGCTATTTAACCAAAAGAATTTCGTTTGGACAGGCGCAGAAGGGATGTAGTCGGAGCCCGCGGTTAGATCTCTTGGATTGCGGTAAGAGAGTTTGGTTATTTCTGTGCTGATGTTGCCCGATATTTGGGCCTGACCAACTCCTGTGTGACACGGCTTGTCTCATCCGGGCAAAAGCCTGACGTTGATGATCTTATCAAAAAGCTATGAACGTTCTGCACGAACGTCCCCCCTTTTTAAAGACAACCGGCCCCGCATCTTCAGCCACCGTAACATCAAGGAGTGCCATAAGCGCGAAATTCCGCCACCGAGGCCCAGTCACCGCGGCCACCGGCCTCGCTCAATGCCTCTAAGAC
>JBAVYC010000342.1:0-1773 GCA_049698595.1 Desulfobacterales bacterium
ATACTAACTTCAGTAATTTCCCAATTTACGTATTCCCGACTGCTCAAGAAGTCAGGGGCTTCACCCCAATTGGAGGAGATCAAATGAAACTAGCAAATAAAATCGCAGTTATCACCGGAGCCGGCAGAGGAATCGGGGAAAGTATCGCCCACGCTTTTGCTGACGAAGGCGCTGATCTGATCTTGACGGCGCGCACCCTGAAGCAGTTGGATCGCGTCGCCGCTGATATAAAGGCCAAAAATCGAAACGCTGCCACGATAACCTGTGATGTTTCATCGCCAACCGAGGTTGAGAAACTGGCGGCCGGGGTCAAGGAAAAATTTGGCCGGGTAGACATTCTCGTAAATAACGCCGGAATATCCAGACGTTCCAAACTGTTGGAGTACGACGATGATATCTGGCTTAACGTAATTAGAGTCAACCTTTTCGGGGTTTATCTTTGCTCAAAGGCATTTCTGCCGATGATGCAGCAAACGGGTGCAGGCCGTATTATAAATATGGCCTCTACGGCAGGCAAATCGCCGGTTCCCTTTAATACAGCTTACAGTGCCGCCAAGCACGGCGTATTGGGCTTTACGAAATCACTCGCCAGTGAGGTGGCAATTTCAGGGTATCCCGGAATTACCGTGAATGCGGTCTGTCCTTTTTTCGTGGATACCGATATGTTCAGGGGCCCCGAGGGGTACCTGGCCCAGATGTCAAAAATGGCGGGTCTTTCTGAAAAAGAAGTGCAGGATAAAGTCGTCGGTCGCAGTCTGCAGCAACGTGTTCTGGAACCTGCTGAAGTTGCAGCCATGACGCTTTATCTGGCATCTGATGATGCCCGCGGCGTTACCGGTCAGGCGTTTAATATTTGTGGCGGGCGGGTTTTTCATTGATGAATGTGGGATACCTTTTACATAATTCAGCAAGCAAGTACCCCGAAAGTACGGCCGTCATCTCGGATGAGGGCCGATGGACTTATAAGGCCCTCGATGAGAGAACAAACCGGCTGGCCGGTGCCATGTTGAAAACCGGTTTAAAGAAAGGCGACCGCATAGCGATTCTTCTTTACAACAGCAGTTACTTCGTCGAAGCATATTTTGCCGCCGTTAAAGTCGGTCTTGTGGTTACACCGGTCAATTTCCGATTCACGGGTCGCGAGATCGATTACGTTATCAATGACGCTCAACCGCTGCTGCTCTTATATGGACCCGAATTTGAGAAAACGCTGCAGGCCGTGCGTGATCGGCTTGTCTCAGTTCGTATTTTTGTTTCACCACAAAACATAGAGACCTCCCTGGCGATCGATTATGAAGATTTTCTCGCCCAAGGCCGGTCAGACGTCGCCGGCGCAGCATCCCAGGTCAGCGAAGACGATCCTTGCCAGCTTATGTACACTTCCGGGACAACCGGTAAGCCCAAAGGCGCAACGCTCACGCATCGGAATGTTCTTTGGAATTTTTTTAACACCGTCTGGGCACGAGAGGACAAGACCGGTGAACGCGCCATAATTGTCGGGCCACTTTATCACACCGCGGCCTTGAACAACCACCTCACCATTCAAATTGCCCTCGGTGGAACCAGCATTATCATCCGAAAATTCGAGCCGGAATCTCTTCTCAAAACCATCGAGAAAGAAAAGGCGACGATTGTTTCCGGTGCTCCGGCACTTTACAATATGCTCCTGCAAAACCCCCGGGCCCATATGTATGATACCCGTTCGGTCACCAAATGCACATCGGGTTCAGACAAATTGCCGCTGGAGATTAAAAAAAAACTTTTGAAGTTTTT
>JBAVYC010000343.1:0-1577 GCA_049698595.1 Desulfobacterales bacterium
GTGTTCACACGCACGATGCCGGCGCGCTTGAAGGCAGCGTCATATACGGCATCTTCTCCAGCCATGGCGCCCGTGTGCGAGGCGGCGGCCTTTGCACCGGCGGGGCTTCTGCCGGATTTCAGGACAATGATGGGTTTGACCCGGGACACCGAGCGCGCGGCACTCATGAATTTGCGGAAATTCGTCAGGCTTTCGATGTACAATAGAATGCTTTTTGCCGAGGAATCATTTCCGAGATAATCGATCATATCTCCAAAATCAACGTCCAGCATGGAGCCGATGCTGACAAAATGGCTGAATCCAATGCACTCCTTGAAAGCCAGATCAAGAATCGCCGCACAAATGGCGCCGCTCTGGGATACAAAGGCCAGATTTCCGGCCACGGGCATCTCGGTCGCAAAACTGGCGTTGAGGTTGGCGCCGGGCCGGATGATGCCCATGCAGTTTGGCCCCACGATACGAAGCCCGCCGCCATGGGCTATCCGCTGAATCTTTGCTTCTATCTCCCGGCCCGGTTCACCGACCTCCTTGCCCCCCGCCGAAATAATAATGGCGCCGCCGACTTTTTTTTCGACGCATTCATTCACGATAGCGGCAACGCTATGAATCGGCGTGGCGATAATCGCAAGGTCCACTCCCGTCTCCAGAGCGGAAACCGATCCGAAGCATTCATGCCCGTGGATGGTTTTATATTTAGGATTCACCGGCAGCAACCTTCCGGAAAACCCGCCGTCAATAAGATTTCTCATCAACGCAGTGCCGATGGTTCCCGCCTTTTCGCTAGCCCCCACCACCGCAACATGACGCGGTTTAAAGATGCGGTTCAGATTGTATTGCCCCATTGTTTTCCTCGATTTTTTAAGTTCAAATTTTTTTTACCGAAGCCCTAAATCCTCCTCCATAACCGTATCCCATCATATGGCCCCAGTTGCCCGTAGGGCTATTAGGACCTTGGGCTTGCCTTCGGTCAGTGTGCCGGTCTTGTCCACTACCAGGGTGTCGATTTTCCGCATGACTTCGATGGCCTCGGCATTTCTGAACAGGACCCCCATGGAGGCTCCCTTGCCGGTAGCCACCATGATCAACATGGGGGTGGCCAGACCCAGGGCGCAGGGGCAGGCAATAATGAGTACGGCTACCGCATTGATCAAAGCGTGCGCCATTTTCGGGTCGGGACCGAACATACTCCACACAATAAATGTAATGACGGCTGAGCCGACGACTGCCGGCACAAAGTAGCCGGCCACCACATCGGCCACTTTTGCCCCGACCCGTTTGGCTTTCATGATCATCGTTCCCGTACTGTTGGCCGTTGCTCCGATCAATTTGTCGCCCTGATTTTTTTCTACCGGGATGGTTTCACCGGTGACCATTGACTCGTCGATCGAGCTTTTCCCTTCCACAACGACGCCATCAACCGGCACTTTCTCGCCCGGCCGAACCCGCAGCCTATTGCCGGGCCAGTGGTAATCCTGTAAGGAATTCATGACGCTCGTCGGGATGCTCTCAATGGACTTCCCCAGTCGCTTGGAAATTTTATCTACGAAAAAATCCACCAGCAGGGCAATGTCTTCCAT
>JBAVYC010000344.1:0-3155 GCA_049698595.1 Desulfobacterales bacterium
GCCCCATGACCAGCATGTGAATGGCTTCATCCAGCGTGGCGTTTTCACTCAGGTATTCACCTTCCGTCGGGGTATACATAAAATCCCTTACTTTCAGGCTGGCCGTTTTTCTACGAAGATCTTTAAGGGGCTGGTCAAAGAGGCGATGTTGTTCAAGTATCGATTTGAGGAGCATCTTGCTGAAATGGCGGTAGGCTCCTGATGTTACAGGATCTTGAATATCCTGATATTTCGGCTCTAAGGCTTTTAGTGCATCCAGTTGGCCTATTTTTCCGACAACTTGATTGTCTTTATCCAGCACTAGAACGGCCCTGTGACGATATTTTGTCTGGTCAAAAGCTGCCTGAGCTTTTTCAAGGGCCACCACCGCATCGAGCAAGGTCGCGTCTACCGGCACCGTTGCATACTCGGAAAGCGGTACCATCAAGTTTTTTATCATCTGGGTTTTCATAAAAAGCATCCTGTATCGGGGAAGTGTCCGGGTATTTGCCACAGACGTTTTTATTTTGCCACAGGTAAGTTTAATCCGGATACACAAACACAACTTTCCGCGAACGTTGACTGATCAGATGTTGCCGCCTCGGCGCAACAGCAGTCTGGCTTCGGCTTTTCGAACCCGCTCTTCCTGGGCTTCTTTATTTTTGCGTGCGCCTTCCAGCTTGGTCTCCAATTCACTAAAATCGGCGGGCTTCAAAAGATAGTCATAGGCACCTTGTTTCATGCCGTCAACGGCGCTCGCGGTAGTTCCATGGCCCGTAAGCAGAATCACTTCAATCAATGGAAAACGCCTTTTAATTTCCTTTAAGGTCTGGATGCCGTCCATGCCGGGCATCAGGATGTCTAAAATGACCACATCAACTTCTTCTTTCGCTAGTATTTTGAGCGCCATTTCGCCGCTGTATGCCGGCGTCACCTTTTCACCCTCCTCTTCGAGGCGCAGCTGGAGCATATCCACGAAATCTTTTTCGTCATCCACCAAAAGCACTCTTGTCGGTATTTTGATCATGATCGTTATCTCTCATCCATTTTTTGAAGGCTTTTTTGCATACCTGCGCCTCAATCGTTTCCATGTTCTCAGTCGGTTGTTAAACTCTTTTGATCGGGCATTGTAATATCAAAACGTGTACCGCATCCTAATCGGCTATCCACTTCGATGGTACCACCCAACTTTGCGACAATTTCCCTGGTAACATACAAACCAAGCCCGGTCCCTTCTTTGGGGGCTTTGGTGCTGAAAAAAGGCTCAAAAATTTTATCAAGGTCCTGTTTGGGAATCCCTATACCGTTATCACAAACCGAAAGTATAACACCTTTGGAGCTACTTCGCGTCTGAATGGTTATCCGGCCCTGCTCTGCGGTGGCCTGGACGGCGTTGGTCAATAAGTTGATCAAAATCTGACGCACCTGATTGGGATCCGTCCAGAGGATGCGTGCAGAGGGATCAACATCCAGGTTCACATCGATCTTTTTGTGGCCGGCTTCGCGATTTACCAGCAAAATCGCTTCCTGTGCCAATTCGCCGAGATCAACTTCGCAGATTATTGGATCGTTCCGGCGCACATTGCTCAGAAGTTGGTGGGTTATGTTTCTGGCGCGTTTTACACCTTTTACGATGTTGCCCAGAGCCTTGTCAAAATCTGCCCTGCGAGGCATTTCGGCCAGCTCTTTTTTTTCTAAAAGGATGGTCATAAAACCCGCCGCCTCATTAATGATCGCCAGCGGGTTATTGATTTCATGGGCAATCCCGGCTGCCAGGGTTCCTAAAGCGGCAAGCCTCTCGGTTGCGATCAGTTGTTGTTTCATTTTGGCTTTTAATTCTTCGGCCTGTCTTGTGTTCTCTTCCTGTTGCATTTTCTGGTAAGCTTGACCAATTTTAGCCAATAGATGCTCGAATTCTATTGGTTTGCCGAGATAGTCAAAGGCTCCCGCTTTAATCCCTTTCACGCCGTCATCGGTATTGGCCTGACCGGTGAGAAGGATAATCTCGGTTTGTGGATGCTTTTCTTTGACGGCCCTGAGTGTCTCGATCCCGTCCATTCCCGGCATCTTGACGTCCATCACAACCACATCCACTGGATTGCCAGCCAGCAGATCAAGACAGATTCGCCCATCACTAGCCTGCAAAACGGTAATCCCTCTCTTACCCAGACGTTTGGCCAGTGGATTACGAAACTGCTCTTCATCATCAACCAGAAGCAGGCGAATAGTTTCCAAAAACAGATGTCCCCGTTGATTTGATTTCATACCAGTCCCAAAAACTTCCACCATACGGCGGCAATAACCACCAGGATTGTCAGCAGGATCGGCGTGGCGACGAGTCCCGCTCTTGTAATATCCGATGATTTAAAATGCCGAAAGCTGTAAGCAATGGCGTTGGGCGGGCAACCGATGACCAAAAGCATGGCAAAGGAAGTTGCCGTTCCCAGGCATAGTGCCAGAACGATTGGGTTTACCCCTTCAAGTTGAGCCATGGGTATGACGATGGGCAAAATCAGAGCGGCGGCGGCCACATTGGCCATGGCGTTGGTCACCAGGGCGCCGAAAACGGCGACGCCGACAAACATAAGCAGCCAGCCGCTCCCCTGGATTAAGGGGAAGAACAGATGCGCAAAATAATCCGCTGCTCCCGAATAGCCCATGGCCAGCCCGAGGGAAATACCGCCGCCGAAAATAAACAACGCCGTGCCCCATTCCAGGTTTTCATGGATATCGTCCCACTTTAAAATGCCGGTAAGGACCAGACCGGCTACCCCCAACATTCCTGTTATTGAATAATGTAAGCCGTGAAAGCCTTTTGTAAGCCACAGAATAAATGAAATTCCAATGATTACCAGTGTCTTTACTTCCTGGGTCGACCACGGGCCGATTTCTTCATCGAGCTGCGGCAGCTCTAACTTGGAATCCGGACGAAAAACCAGATACACAGCCCCGACCGCTGCAGGAACCGTCACAATTGCTATTGGCATGGCGTATTTGATCCAGTCCATAAATGTAATTTCGATTCCGGTAAACTCCTTCAGAAACGCTGCTGAGACCATGGTGCGCCCACCGCCGACCAGGGACCCCATGCCGCCGCAGGAACAGGCAAAGGCCAGAGAGATCATCATGAATTTGGCTGTTCGGGAGTGCGGCTCTATGCCTGCTGCCCGCATGAG
>JBAVYC010000345.1:0-3571 GCA_049698595.1 Desulfobacterales bacterium
GCGAATACCCACAAACAAAACACAACAATAAATACGAATATATTTACTTTTCAAAATCATTTTATATAATGACCTATATAATGAGAAGAGACATATCACAACAACCAGAAAAAATAATCACCACCACTTGCTCCTATGACTGCGGTGCACGTTGCCTTCTTAAAATCCGGGTTTCCGATAATAAGATAATAAAAATTGGAACGGATCACACACGCGGCCCCGGTTTGAAAGCATGTATTCGGGGGTTGTCCCAAGATCGGGTGGTGAATTCTCCCCTGCGGTTGACCCGTCCCTTGAAACGGACCGGTGAGCGGGGCAGCGGGCAATTTGAACCGATTTCCTGGGAGGAAGCGCTTGATTTGGTTGCTGGTGAATTAAAACGCGTCAAAGATAAATACAGCCCCAATTCCATTTTCCTGATGGATTATTCCGGTAATGTCGCTGCAATGCGAAGCACCAGTGGAAAAGCTACCCGGCGCTTTTTTAATATGTTCGGCGGGTGTAGCGTCATCGGTGGCAACACATCCATGGAAGCTGCCGTTTTTGCATCGCAGACAACATTGGGCAGCACATATACAGGCAACAGCCGCGACAACCTGATTCATTCCAAGTTAATTATCATGTGGGGCTGGAATCCAATAGTCTCACGTTTTGGCCCGGATACGATCTATTATTTGAAATTGGCTAAAAAGAACGGCACCCGGATAATCTGTGTTGACCCGCGTTTCAGCCCATCAGCAAAGGCATTAGCCGAAAAGTGGCTGACGGTTAAACCTGCTACTGACACTGCCGTTCTGTTGGCCATGGCCTACGTGATGATTGATGAGGATCTTTACGATCATCATTTTATTGAAACCTATACCGAAGGTTTTAATGATTTTAAAAACTATGTGATAGGTGAAGTGGACGGAATTCCTAAAACGCCTCAATGGGCCTCGCAAATCACTGGTATGACCGAAGATGACATCACAACCCTTGCAAGAGATTATGCCCGAATAAAACCGGCTGCGCTTTGCTCGGGATGGGCCCCTGGACGGACAGCAATCGGCGAGCAATTCCACCGGGCAGCAATCACACTGGCTGCCATGACCGCCAACATAGGAATTGTTGGCGGAAATGTCGCAGGCGGAACCGGACTAATGGAGCCTGGGGCAATAGCCAATCCGTTTCAAGTGCCCGTACAGCAAAACCCCAGAATCCACATGACGAAAGTGTACGATGCGTTGTTGGAAGGAAAAAGCGGTGGATTTAAAGCTGACATCAAGCTGGCCTATATTGTGGGGTGTAACCTGCTAAATCAATTTCAAAATGTCAATAAAGGTGTGCGAGCGCTAAAGCGCCCGGAATTTATCGTAGTTCACGATCTTTTTATGACACCAACGGCCCGCTTTGCAGATATTGTCCTGCCGGTCACCCATTTTTTTGAAGAGGAAGATATCGGGCAACCATGGTTGGGCGGTCATTATAATATTTATATGAACAGGGTCATTGATCCCCTGCCCGAAGCCCGTTCGGACCTATCAATTTTTACCGAACTGGCAACCCGCCTGGGACTTGAAGATTTCAATCCAAAAACCGTTAAAGAATACCTCAAAGAAATGTTGGCAAATACAGAGGGACTTCCACAGTACCATAAATTTAGAAAGCAGAATGCTCACCGGCTTAAGTTAAATCAACCCTGGGTCGCTTTTAGGAAGCAGATCGAGAATCCGGAACATCATCCCTTTCCGACCCCATCGGGGAAGATCGAGATTTACAGCCGCCAGATTGCTGAAATAAGAGATGACCGCATCCCGCCCATACCAATTTACATCGATCCATGGGAAGGCCCTCAGGATGCCGGTGCCACAAAATTTCCAATTCAACTCGTTAGTCCTCACGCTAAAACCAGGTCAAACTCAATGTTTGATAACATCCCTCATTTAAAACAAAAAGCTGATGATGTGATCTGGCTTAATTCCGTTGATGCCCAAAAACGCGGTATTTCAAATGGTCAGCCGGTTATTGTTTACAATGACCGTGGCAAATTGCGCACTACGGCAAAAGTTACCGACCGCATCATGTCCGGTGTTGCAAGTTTGGATGCGGGTGCCTGGTACCGACCGAATTCGCAGGGTATCGATGAAGGTGGCTGTGTCAATGTGCTCACAAAAGATGAGATGTCACCCGGAGGGGCCTTTGCCTGCAACAGCTGTCAGGTAGAAATCGTACTGGAGCAGTAGACCCTATCTTGAATGCTTGTATTTAATGTTTAAGAAAGTGCTTGGCAGATTTCCAGAACGGTATTTCGCCGAGTGAATGAGTTGCCTAAATATGCCAACCGTGGACTTTTAATAATAGTCCTTTGTCGATATCAGAATTATCCCACACGAGACTTCTTGCCAAAATCCGCAACATTTTTAAATCATACCAAAAATGAAGAATATAAACGATATTCTTGAAAAACTACGGCCAGGAATATTGCCGGAGCATAGCCGTAGTCTGCTATTTCGAAACCGTTCCCTTCTCCGAATAATAATGGTCGTAATGCTCAGTATGGGGTCGCTTATTTATCTGCCGATAACAATATCTGCTGGATATATCAGACAAGCGTTATAAGCTGATATTCCAAATACGTTTGGAGATACAACAGGCTTCAAAGTTGTTAAGAAGCCCGTTGTCAGAGCATCTTTTTAACAACACATTTCGAATTTAAGCAACCAAATAGTAGGCGGTTTCAAATGCATACTTCGGCTGTATAAAACCGGTCTTCTCGGATTGGGCGTTAAAGCTTTTGAGGATCACAAAGATTTTCAGAGCTATTTGCTACACGTCCACAACCGCCACAAAAATATTGTCCATTTAATACCAATTTTTTCCACTCCTCGATATTATCTTTTAAAAGTCCTTCGCCGTGAAGATAACATAAATGTTTTTCATGTCCCTCATGTGGCATTTCATCCTTGCTCATAATTACCTCCTGTTCATGCATCTCAAATATCCAATTGATGGTGTGTTTGAGATTAGATTTAGAGTAGATAGGGTAACTATCGATATCTGACTAAATTCGCCAGGTTTTTGATAACGACTCGTTGGAGATTAATCATATACTAAAATCTACGCTGATTAAAGCCTATGATAATCTGATATCACAAGTTTTGGGGGGCGGTCAATTCTGCATAGATGTATACAGTATCGGTACTTTTAAGATGACATTTTTTTTACAGATACTATAAGAGATATCTGCAATTTAGGCTTAGTTGCAATTAGTTGGAGGTATCGCCGGATTCAGTCGCCGCCAAAGGTGGTCGGCAGGAATCCCTTGTTACATTTTTTAAACTCATCTCATTTTAGTTATCACGCCTCATGAGCCAGATACATACCGGGACTAAGCTCAACTCCATGAATATATACAGGATCAGTATAGGGGACGGGATTCCGTCAAAAATAACGCTTAACACCCTTCCAGCTACAAGCCCACCGCAGAAAACGGCAAGTACAATAATGCCTGCGTCACGGTATCTATCTGAAAAAGCGCAGTACAGCCAAAACAACCCAAGAGCTATATAAAGCATCATAACGGCTCTAAGAA
>JBAVYC010000346.1:0-3144 GCA_049698595.1 Desulfobacterales bacterium
ACTTTGGCGGGGTCGTCGAGTACCGCGACCGGGGACAGGATAACGTCACCCTTGACGCTGTCGAGTCGCAGGCCTTTTGTCCGCAGCACCTTCAGGTGATCGCCCCGCGCGATAAACGTGACATCCTCCCCGGCCTGAGCCAATCGACCGCCAAAATAGCCGCCTACGGCGCCGACCCCAAAAATTGCAAATCGCATGACCACTCCTTTGAATTTCAGACACAAAGGCACAAATTTAGGATTATATAGCCTTTATGGCTTGGTGCCTAAGTTCTCCTGTTTATAATTACGCCTAACATATCCGCCGTAATATTTTCCCCCACAAGGGCAATGAATATTGAACGGATTCGATTTTTAATTTCTTTTTTGGACAGGATTTACAGGATGAATGGGATTTTTTTTCGCCTATGGCGAGATGCCGTTGGGCTGAAGGCCCTTCTATCACATAATCCTGTAAATCCTGTCTGATATTCTTTTTTCTCTAATAGAATCCATTCCTAAAGTATAATGAATTTGTCCGAGATTGGACAACGACGGTTAGCCAACCATAAAATAGCATAACAGTCAAGCGGTCTCGGTGGAAGCTCGATAAACAGCGAGCAGATGTTTCCAATTGCGTTGATCTTGACTAAAGCAGATCAGACATGATATCTCATTTCTCATAATATGAGACCCCTGTGATACGAAGCGCCATTTCCCGGAAAAACATCCCGGTGGATCCGGAAAGCCGGGGGGGACGGTTTCCCATGAGAGGTGTCATGAAGACCCTCAACCTGAAGAAAGTGTATGCACTATTGGGTACCCGGGACATTCCGGGCTCTGAAAAAGAGTTGAAAATACTGTGCACGCGAATCACGGAGCTGGTGCAGCTAAACGGAGGGGAATGGGTTGAAGAAAACCGGCAAAAGCTCCTCGATGAATGGATATATATTGTTCGTCAGGCGATTATTTCCTGACTGAAGGATTCACTCAAAAATAACTTCACGTTTTATTTACCGATGTTTACACATGCGGCACTTTTTTATTTTTATGGAGGATATAAATGACCGAATTATTTGAACACAGCACCATTAACGGTATGACGCTTGCCAACAGATTCGTTCGATCGGCAACCTGGGAGGGCATGGCGGCAGATGACGGCGCCTGCACCCCTAAGCTTATCGATCTGATGGTCGAGCTTGCCAAAGGGGGAATCGGCCTCATCATCAGCAGCCATGCTTATGTCAGCCCCGCAGGTCAGGCCGGTCCCTGGCAGTTGGGAGTCTACAACGATGCTTTGGTCCCGGGTCTGGCCGCCATGGCAAAAGCCGTGCACGATAACGGTGGTAAAATCGTCTTGCAACTTGCCCACGCCGGCTTTTTTGCAAATGCCAAACTGACCGGGCAGACGCCAATGGCGCCCTCCAATGTAGAGGGGTTTTCAAAATCCGCCCGCCAAGAAATGACCGCTGAGGATATAAGGGATGTCGTCCAAGCCTATGGTGCCGCTGCTAAACGGGCGCAAAACGCCGGTTTTGACGGCGTTCAGATTCATGCTGCCCATGGGTATCTGCTCAGCCAGTTTCTTTCTCCGGCCTTCAACCGGCGCAACGATGCCTATGGCGGCGACATCCGGCAGCGGGCCACAGCTTTGGTGGAGGTGCTTCAACAAATACGGCATACCGTAGGACGAGAGTACCCGGTACTGGTAAAAATGAACTGCCGGGATTTTATCGAGAATGGACTGGTGGCGGAAGATTCCCTTGAGGTGGCGACAATGCTGGAAGCAGAAGGAATCGATGCCATCGAGTTAAGCGGTGGCGTATTGGTCGGAGGCAAGCTGAGTCCAAGTCGCGTGGGAATCAAGTCCGCAGAAAAAGAGGCCTATTTTCAAGATGATGCCAGAGCGTTTAAGAAAAAAGTAGATGTTCCGCTGATTCTCGTAGGTGGGAACCGATCTTTTCAAGTCGCCGAACGCCTTATCAATGAGGGCATTGCCGACTATATTTCCATGTGTCGCCCCTTGATCCGAGAGCCGGGTTTGATCAATCGCTGGCGCGCGGGTGATCTGAGCAAAGCCACATGTTTATCCGACAACATGTGTTTCAAGCCGGCCATGAAAGGGGACGGAATCTATTGTTTAACGGAAGAAAGAGAGAGAAAACGGCCCTAACGAACTGGAATAATGGAATGTTGGAATTTTGGAATGATGGGGTTGAAGAAACCAGTATTCAAAGCGCATTTGATATCATGGATTTTCTTGTTTGATGGAGTATTTTAGCGAAAAAAAGCAGAAAATAGATGCCTGGCGAGCATCATCAAAGAAAATAGCTTCAACATTACTTGTAGGATATTCCCTTTTCGGGGCAAATTCGTAAGCCCCAAAAAACCTTCATATTCTCAGTAGGTTGTAGAAATGCCGGTACAGGCAAATATGTTTCGTTCCCAATTGGCAAAATCCTGCAAGTATCTCAATCTCCCAGCCGCCTTGCTTCTGGTGCTGCTTTTGGGGCCTCTGGCCATTGCCCAGGATAAAACCGAGCAGAATCCGAGTGTAGACGTCAGACACGAAATGCTGAAACGTGAAGCGGCCGATGCGCTCCGGCGGTTGAAAAGATCTATGGAGAAAGACGCGTTTTACAGCGGTCATGTTGCGCTGAATATCTGGCGCAGTACCGCCCTGGACGCCGGCACGTTCGATCAGTCCCAATATGACGAATTTAAAACCCGGTTGTATGAAAAATCAATTAATGACTCCCTGGGTTGTTTTGAAGAATTTCTGCTGGAAGAAGATATTCACAACGCTAATTTCTGTCTTCAGACCTGGCGAATGCATTCAAAGGAGCTTGGTACTTATGACCAGGCCGAGTATGAGGTGTTTAAAAAGAAACTGGCGGATGCCAAAGCCGCGAAAGCTTCCCGGCGGGCAAAAGAGAAATGATATATGGGTTGAGTGCAACGAAACCCAACAAAGCCTGTAGTAGGCTCAACCCAACCTACAAAATGCAAAGCTTAGGATAGAACAAACTCCAACTTTTGAAGTGTAGTTTCATATAAGCGCAGCCTCCGGCTAAAAAAACAGCCGGTCTGATCATCAAAGAAACTATGCCATTTTGGCGTAGTTTCATATAAGCATAAATTTTCTGTGCCTAGGTGTCTTAGAGGC
>JBAVYC010000347.1:0-1593 GCA_049698595.1 Desulfobacterales bacterium
TATGCCACTCTGCTACCGGCCCCCGAATTTGGGGGAGATTTTTATGATTTCTTTTTTATCGGTGACGATCGCTTTTGTTTTTGCATCGGTGATGTTTCCGGAAATTGCATACCGGCCGCTTCGTTCATGTCGATTGCGAAATCCATTATCAAGTCCAGGGCGGGGGATGATTTCTCGACCGCAAGCATCCTCACCCATGTCAACGAGGAGCTCTGCGGGGTTAACAAAGCCGCCACTTTTGCAACCCTTTTTATCGGTATTCTGAATATCAAAACCGGGCTGCTGGTATATACAAATGCCGGACACAAACCACCCTATCTCAGACAGGATGGAGGGTCTCTCAAAATGCTGGACCGCCTGCACGGTCCGGTATTTGGCACAGTGAGGGGTCTGGTTTATAAAGAAGATAAGACCGTGTTGTCAAAAAATGATATGCTGTTGACTTACACCGACGGTGTAACCGAAGCCAGGGATAACGCCAACAACCTCTTTTCCGATAAACGCCTGGCGGAGTTCATGTCCTCGTGTGAATTTGAATCCGTCGAGGAATTGGTGCAGGCGATGGCTTCAGAAGTGAAACAATTCGAAAACGAGGCGGATCAGTTCGATGACATGACGATCCTGGCCGTTCAATTTCTTAGAACTCCGGATGAAACCGGCGGGCCAAAGCTGGAACTCACGGTTCCGAATCATCTGTCCGAAAACGCGCGTGTCAAAAAGCACTTTGACGCCTTCGCTGAGGACTATGGCATCCCGGAAAAGGTCAGATTAAAAATGAATGTGGTTTTCGATGAACTCTTAACCAACATCATTTCTTACGCCTACCAGGATAAAAAGGAGCATGACATCAAAATAAAGGTAGAATTATCGGCAGATCGCTTGAAGGTGTCGATGGTGGATGGCGGTGTTCCGTTTAATCCGCTGGGTGTTGAAACGCCGGACACCGGGCTTCCACTTGAAGAACGCAAGATCGGCGGTTTGGGAATTCATCTGGTTCGCAATATGATGGACAAAGTTTCTTACCGGCGCCGCATCGATAAAAACGTTATCACCGTGGTTGAGTACCTGGCAACGGATCGCAAATAAAACTACCCCAAATATGAAAAGTTGAACGTTCGATGTTCATTTTTTTCAGCGAACTTTCCACTGTCTCCCGGTTTAAAATAAGTTAGCGCTTATGGGGCGAAGCCCCTAAATTGTTACCTTCTTCTTTTGTTTTTTAATCTCAGCTTGCTGTTTCCCGTCTTGCGGCGCTTGATTTAGCGCTGTCGATGGTCTCGATCGTTGCGGACCGATGGTTTTCGCCCTTTGTCCCCTGACGTCTATCTTACGGCTTTCATCACCGGCCATCGGCCTGCCGGTTGCCGCCACCCTTTTCACAGCCGCTGTCTTCAGGCTCTTGGGTATAGTTTTCTGTCCTGTTACCTCTGTTCTCCGTCCTCCGACCTCTGTTCTCTGCCCTCCGACCTCTGCTCTCTGAATTCCGGCATCGGCCCTCTGCTCTCTACCTACTGCCGGCAACTGATTGCGACCGTCGGCAACTTGCGCCTTCTCTCCGGGGCGCAGGCCCTTAGGCGCCGGAGGCCGCATTCC
>JBAVYC010000348.1:0-2840 GCA_049698595.1 Desulfobacterales bacterium
GCCAGGAAGGCCTTGATTTGCTCACCGGCCTGCGGCCAGCCAAGACCGGCCAGCGACGCCACGTTAACGATGGAGGCATTGTCATTCAACTTCCCGATCATCAACTCGGTGAAATGCCTGAGTCCAAGAAAATTGACTTTCAGTACAGCCACCCGGTCTTTGGTCGGCGGCAACCCGGCAATGTTGCACAGTGCATCGATTCCGCCCGGAACGGCTTCAACTGCTGACGCAATTAAATCCGGATCACCAAGATCAGCCTTAATGAATTGATCGACATTCTCTTTGGGCTCGTTGCGATCGACACCGACAATTGTTGCACCCTTCGCTTTGAGCACTTTTGCGGTCTCGGCACCGATGCCTGAGGCCACTCCCGTGACCACAATTTTTTTGTTTTCCAATGACATAATTCCCTCCTTTGCATTTTAATTGAGACCTCGTCGAATAGTTTACTGGTTGAATGGTTGATTAGGCAAATTATAGTAATAATTTAAGAATGTTACGATTGTTTAAAAATGAAGTGCCCAATTATCTTGCAAATATGTGATAAATCCATATTTACAACCACTTAACCAATCAACTAATCAACCAATCAGCGATATCTGTAATGAATACTTTACGAATTATTTTGTGTATTTTGTGGAAAAAAATTTGTATTGGGATATTTTCACTATCTTGTAACGATTTAATATTTAAGGAATTCTTTCCATTTTAAAAAGGACGGAAAGAAGCGACATCCACCAATATTCAATTTGCAATCTTCAATCTTCAATTCCGGCTCAACCGGGTTAGAAGTCATGATTTCATGAGAGTCACTATCCACTTCCAATGCACCTTACGTATATCACCCCCCTCCCACCGGCGGTAATATCAATATTTCGTCTTCGTCTTGCAGCACGGTGTCCATATTTTGCAACAGACTGATGCTGCGACCGTTCACCATCAACCCGATGTGAGAAAGTAGCTTAGATCCATCGGGTTCAAACAGGCGGTTTGCCAGTTCATCTCCCCAGGTGTTCGTCAGTTCTTCGAGAAAATGGCCGACAGTACTGCCCTCGGCCAGAGACACTTCAAAGCGTCCCTGGCCGAAAATCTTGGTAAATTCCAGTATGGTACGAACCTTTACGCGGATCAATGCTGTCCCTCGCGATTAATCGATTCTATGAAGAAAAATCGGTTTCATATTTGTAATAACCGCGAGCAACACGGTAGCGCGCAATCTGCTGTCCACCTAACCATAACTGCATTATTTTGGAGTCTCTTAAATATTTCTCCAGATGATACTCCGGTGAGATGCCGTTGGATCCCATCAATTCGGCGGCCTTGTTGGCCACCCATACGCCCGTGTCGGCTGCGAATATTTTTACGACCGAGGCCTTGGAAACGATATTGGGAGAGAACGGGGGGCCATATATTTCAGGGTTATCCAGCATGATCGACAAATTATAGACTGCCCCACGGGTCATTTCTATGCGTATGGCCATATCCGCCAAAATTCCGGCAGCCATGCTCCACTCCCGCACCGGCTTACCACCGCTTTTGCGGTTACCGGTATATTCAAGAGCGAGATCAAATGCCGCCTGGGCAGTTCCCAAGGACATGGTGGCGGAATGCCACTGGGTACCGGTCATGGCACCATGATAAACACTGGCATCCACACCCGGACCTGCCAGACGGTATTCCTTGGGAACCCTGACATTATCATAGTAGATACTAGCGTTTACGGATGTTTTAAAACCCATTTTGGGTTCCGGCTTGCCAAAAGACAGACCTTCCGAACGTCTAGGCGTATAAATGAGTGCAATACCCTCATCACCAAGATTTGGATCCGTTGTACACACGGTCAGGTAGACACTGGCAATCCCAGCATGGGTAGGCCAGGATTTGGTACCGTTAATCACATACTCGTCACCCTCAAGCTTCGCGTAAGTAGAGATCCCTTTGCCTTTAAGGATTGGATTTTCCGAATCAGCACCTCCGGTTGCATCGGTCATGGACAAACAGGCATAGCAGACTTCTTCCCCGCAAAACCGGGGCGCCCATCTTTCCAGCACAGCTTTGTTTCCTACTGCCATGGCCGGCCCCAAAATAAGCCCTGCATTGATACCGGCACTCAGGGAAATACCTGCATCTCCTTTAGCCAGCTCTTCGCAAATAATCCCCAGAGCCATATGAGAGTGCGGCCCAGTGCCGCCTAATTCAGCCGGGTACCCACCTTCTTGAATACCAAGGTCAACCAGTTTTTGATGAATGCCCTCAACAATCGTGTAATCCTCTTCCAATTCGTTCCTGATCGGCATGATTTCCTTGTTTACGAATTCCCTGATGGTTTCCCTTATTCGCTTGTCCTCATCCGTCAATAAATGTTCAAGATACATATTGCCTCCTTTTTCTAATCACTTTGCCCTTCAAAAACCTCCATCCCGGCAAGCACGTAAAAGTCTGCCACCCACTTGGAAAACCACTGTGGGAAAAATTCCTCTTTGAATGTTTTCGAATTTCTGTCCTGGTTCCAGTCTTCCAGGCTGGTGCTATCCAGTATCCCCACGTATTTGAACGGGGGTTTGGTTTCCTCGGGCGGAATACTCTCTTTGCCATTACCTTTTATTCCGCCTAGCATATTCACCAATGTAAAACGCTTCACCGAATTCAGTCCCAGCAATACCGGGCCTTTGTACTCCTCGCACCATTTTTTGTAATCCTCATCCGTCACATCGTCTCTTAAGTTGTATAGAATAATTTCTTTAGCCATTTTTTTCCTCCTTTTGAGTTTATTAATAATGTCGTATGGATGTGTTGTCAGCTGATTGCCACGTCCAGAAAACAAAAAGCCCCCTTTGCCC
>JBAVYC010000349.1:0-6341 GCA_049698595.1 Desulfobacterales bacterium
ATCCATTTTTTATCAGCTAGGCGTTATGGCAATGGTGGGCTTATTGGGGTATTATCTCGTTTCAAATACCCTTGCCAACCTTGAACGGCAAGCCATTGCCACCGGATTCGGGTTTCTCGAGAAGGAAGCCTCTTTTGAAATCGGTGAATCCGTTATTCCCTATTCGGCTGCGGACAAATACACCCGCGCGCTGCTGGTTGGCGTTTTAAATACCCTGCTGGTTTCATTTATCGGCGTTATCCTGACGGTTATTCTCGGCACCATCATCGGTATCCTGCGCTTATCGACCAATTGGCTGGTATCCAGACTGGCGGCCGTCTATATTGAGGTTTTTCAGGACATACCGATCCTACTGCAGCTTTTTTTCTGGTATGCATTGTTTTATGAGGTACTCCCATCCCCCAGGCAGGCACTGAGCCCGTTTGGCGGCGTTTTTATGAGCAATCGCGGGCTTGTGATCGCCATTCCAGAGTACGCGCCGGCCCATCTGTACATGGGCATCGCCTTCCTGAGCGGTTGTTTGGTTATCTATTTTCTACGCCGCTGGGCGCGCAAGCGACAGGCGAAAACAGGCGAGTATTTTCCCGTCTTCAGCGTATCCGTAGGTCTCCTCATCGTCCTGCTGCTGCTGGCCTGGCTGGCCGGAGGGGCCCCAACCGCCATGAGTGTTCCCCAACTCAAAGGCTTCAATTTTCAAGGCGGGCAGAATATCAGTCCCGAGTTCAGTGCGCTTTTATTGGGCTTGGTGCTCTACACGGCCGCCTTTGTGGCGGAAGTCGTCCGCGCCGGTATCCAGTCCGTCAGCAAAGGACAAAGAGAAGCGGCCATGTCCATCGGGCTTAAACCCGGCCAGGTTCTCAATCTGGTCATCTTGCCGCAAGCCTTGAGAGTGATCATACCGCCGCTGACAAGCCAAATGCTGAATTTAACCAAAAACAGTTCGCTGGCCGTGGCCATCGGTTACCCCGATTTTGTATCGGTTGCCGGGACCGCCATCAATCAAACCGGGCAGGCCATTGAAGGCGTCGCTATGATCATGATTGTTTATCTGTGTTTGAGTCTTTCGACCTCGGCTTTTATGAACTGGTACAATAAAAAGGTGGCGCTGGTGGAGAGATAGAGCACGAGTTGCGCGTTGCGCGTTGCAGGTTGCGGGAGGGTACCTTCGGTACAAACTGATAATTATAGCGGGAAGAGCTGATTAAGCTTACCCCTTAGTTGCATAAACAACATGGCAAAGATTGGATAATGGTCCGCAATTATTGCCAATATCATAGCAAAATGACAAATTCCTGGATACCTCCATTGGTGAATTCGAAGGATGGGGTCGATTTTGCCATGTTGTTTACCCTTCGGGAAAGCCTGAGGACTTCAGATTCTGCGTTGCTGAGGGTTTGAAGTAAAGAACTACGACTTCACCCTCAGACGCCTTGACTCTGAAGCCCTCAGGCTTTTGCAACGTTGGGGTAACCTCAACCTGCGGCTGCCCATGCCTTTTGCCTGATGCAAATTTAGGGTTTTGCCGACCAATGTTACCCAATTTTGAATCAAGGAGAATCAATCATGACCATCAACGTTTGTATCGCGGGGGCCACCGGATGGGTCGGTGCGGACCTTTCGCGAGCCGTCCACGCTGCCGCAGATCTACAGCTAAACGGGGCGATTGCACGCAGCTGTGCCGGCCGATCCTTGGGTGCCGTTCTGGATATCCCTGGGCTGGATCTTGAAGTTTGCGCCACAGCCCGTGAGGCCCTAGTTAGGCCATGCGATGTCTTTGTGGAGTTCAGCAAACCGGACGCCGCCAAAGCGCATGCGCTGCAGGCCCTGGCCGCCGGCGCCCATGTGGTGGTGGGCACCTCCGGTTTGAGCGACGAAGATTATGCGGAGATCGACCAAGCGGCGAAAACCGCGGGACGCGGTGTGCTGGCGGCGGGTAATTTTGCTCTGACGGCGGTCCTTTTGCTGAAGTTTGCCACCCTGGCCGCCCGTTACATCCCCCACTGGGAGGTTATCGACTATGCCGGCGCCGCCAAGACCGACGCGCCCAGCGGTACCGCCCGGGAACTGGCCTACCGGCTGGGCCAGGTGCACCAACCCGAACTGGCGGTACCGGTGGATCAGACCGTGGGCCCCCGGGAAAGCCGCGGGGCCGGTCTCAATGGCTGCCAGGTACACTCCGTGCGGCTGCCCGGCTACGTGGCCTCGGCGGAGGCAATCTTCGGACTGCCGGACATGCAATTGTCCCTGCGGCACGATGCCGGCACCAGTGCGCAGCCCTATGTGGACGGAACCCTGTTGGCGATCCGCAAAGTGTCCACCCTGAACGGATTGCACCGCGGGCTTGACAGCGTCATGGATTTCTGAAATTAGAATCTTTTTTCCATGTTCTCAAAGCAAGGTATGCACAAGGTCTGTTCCTGCAAATGCCGGGTGCGGATTTCCATAAGTGAAGGCATCGTTTTTCCTCCTCTTTTAATGGGGAATAACGACAGGAAATCCATTATGGTGATGGATCTCCACCGCGATGTCATACACCTCTTTGATAATATTCGCTGTCACTTCCTGTGGGGCGGCAGCCGCGTGAATTCCGCCGTTTTTCAGAAACAGGCATTTGTCGGCAAACCTGAGGGCCGTAGTCAGATCGTGCAGGGTCATGACGGCGCAAACGGCATGTTCCCTGACGACCCGACGGATCAGTTTCAAAATTTCCACCTGATTTTTCAAATCCAGGCTACTGGTGGGTTCATCTAAAAGCAGCAGCTTCGGTTCCTGGACCAGGGCGCGGCCTACGGCCACTTTTTGCAGTTCGCCGCCGCTCATTCTGTCGATGTGGCGCATGGCCAATTTTTCTAAATACAGGCTCTTGATGGCGCCGTCAACAATCTGAAGATCCCTTTGACTGACCCGAAACCGGATGTGCGGCCGCCGGCCCATGAGAATAGCATCAAAGACGGTGATTTTACCGGTGGTCTGAAGTTGGGCTACGTAACCGATGCGTCGGGCCACGGCCATGGCATCCAGCTTTAAAACGTTCTCATGCTCCACCAAAACGGCACCGCAAGACGGCTTCAGAATGCCGTTGATACACCGCAGAAGGGTGGTCTTGCCCACGCCATTGGGGCCGAGAATAGCGACCACTTCGCCCTTTTGAACCTCAAAGGTCACATCCTCCAGAACCGGCCGGCCGTTGTATTTGAATTGAATACCGTCAATACTCAGAATCATCAGGTACGTCCTTTGACAATCAATATCATAAACACCGGGGCACCCATAAATGCCGTCAGAATGGATACGGGCAGCAAGTGCGGGGCGAGGATCAGGCGGGCGGCCGTATCGGAAACCAGAAGCAAGACTGCGCCCAGCACCGCCGAGGCCGGGAGCAAAAAACGGTTATCAGCGCCGATGAGCCGGCGTACCATATGGGGGCAGACCAGCCCCACAAAGCCGATAATTCCCAAAAAAGAAACAGTTACGGCGGTTACCAAGGAGGCGACCAGCATACCCGTCAGCCGGACCCGCTCCACCCGCACGCCCAGCCCTCTGGCGGTTTCATCCCCGGCATCCACGGCATTGTAATCCCAGGCGTTGAATATAAAATAGATAGTCGCTGCTATGGTTACCCCCGCCATGACCGCAAGCTCCTTCCAGCCGGCCCGGGCCACGTCTCCGAAAGTCCAGAACACCATGGCTGCCAGTTGCACATCATCGGCGAAAAACTGCAAAAACATGGTACCGGCAGTAAACAAAGCCCCCAGGGCCACTCCCGCCAAAATCATGGTTTCCGGTTTGGCGCTGCGCATGCGGGCCACGGCCACGATGAAAAAAGAGGTCATCATGGAAAAGAGAAAGGCCGTGCCCGTGGTGACATAGGGATTGGAAATGGTGACCGCACCCACCTGGGTGCCGGCCATCGTACCGGAGCCCAGAATCATGACGGAAAAAGCAGCGCCAAAGGCCGCTGCATGGGATATGCCCAAGGTGAAAGGAGAGCCCAGAGGGTTTCGTAAGACGGATTGCATCACAGCCCCGCCCACGGAAAGTCCTGCTCCGGCCACAACGGCCGCCAGGACCTGGGGCAAACGGATCTGCCAGACAATGAGATTAAAGCGTTTCGATTCACCGATACCGGCCAGGGCCCGGATCACATCGGCTATGGGAATGTATGCCGCTCCGGTGGAAATGCTGTAGAGAATCACAAGGCTCAACATCAGCAGCCCTATGATGATAAAGGTGGTTTTGCGGCCGATGTAACGGGAATATGCCTGGTTGCGGGTACCTTTGGCAAAATGCATTACGTAAATCTCCTAGTCCAGAGGAACAGGTTGAAACACCAGACACCCAAAGGCGGCGTTCATTTTCGCGAACACCGGCTTTCCAACCAAAAAAGTATAAATTTCATCGGCCCTGGCGGCCGGGTCGATGTCCGTGAATTTTTTCGGATACAGCATCTTGCCGATAAAATAGGCATTGGCCATGATGGATCCGAAGTTTTGAGTGTACCCGTTGTAGGGCAACACGGCGTATAGCCTGCCGCTTTTCACGGCGGTGAGATGCCGATAGGCCGGGTCGGTTTTCAGTTCAAACAGACCGCCGGCCTTGTCACCCATTTGCAAGGTTGAAAGATCCAGGAAAAGATAAGCCGGATCCCAGACCACGATCTTTTCCTTTGCGATACTGCTGTGCTGCAAGGCCTGGTGGCTCGTCGACGGGTCATGGGCCAGATTGCGGGCATTGACGAAGGTAAAGGGCGGATAAGTGGGTTCCGTCGACTGAAAACCATGGGGACCGCGGTAGGCGATGCCGCCGACAAAACAGCCAGGGCGCTTGTGGTCCGGGATGTCCGCCGTACGGTTTTGAAGATCGGCGATCAGACCATCGAAAAAGGCGATTACATTTTCCGCCCGTTCACGCTTATCCAGGGCCTCTCCCATGATGCGCAGGGATTGAAACATGGCATTACGGTGCCTGCCAAGGTTGCCGTAATTCAAAACAATCACCGGGATACCGGTTTTTTTAGAAAGTTCCACCGGATCATGGCCCATGGCGGAATAGGTTTTGAAAATTACCTGGGGCAGGGGGTCAAGGGTTAGAATTCGCTCCGGATGATCATGGCCGCGAAATTCGCCGAAGATCGGGTAGTCTTTAAACTGGGGATTGGCAAGCGCATAGGGCCTTGCATCGAATCGGGGTCGCTGCTTTTCCATATCATCCACGGCCACGATTTTGTCCTGGGATTCAAGATATGTCAGCAGGCGCAGCGCGCCGGGCCCTGAGCAAATGACATGCTCGACAATCTGGGGTATCTCTACCTGCCTGCCGGCGGCATCGGTTATGGCACGGTTTGATGCAGAGACCTCCGCTAAAAAAGAAAAATGCAGCAATGCGCCGATCAAGACCGCACATGCGAAAAAACGGTATGTGTTCACCTTCCCTCCCTTTCAAAACAAAAAAGCCACGAAACATTTACCCTTTTCTTAAGGGCAATTGGCCTTCGTGGCTTAATAACAAGTTGATTTGATTAATGGACAACCTGCCTTCGGGCAGGAAATATTCTGCATTTCTTATAGCGGGAAACGGTGGCACTTGTCAAGTGTTGTGTGCTGAAAGGGCAGATTCCGTCGACCAGATACCTTGTCAGCCCTTCGGCTGGTTTAAAGCCTATCCAATGACGGTAGGTGGCCGCATCCGCCGGCGCTGCGTGTCACGCCGATACCGTGGAAATTTCCCACGTACCGGAAGCCATGGGAATCCCCCTGGAATGGGCCCAAGGTACCCTGCGGTTCAGTGTCGGCCGGATGACGACTGAAGCGGAGATCGATAAAACCATCCGTGTGGTGGCTGAGGCAGTAAACAAATCGAAGCATATTGAATAAAGGAGCGGTAGATTAAATTCCCGGAACAGCGGAATTGGGCGTCTCTTTCTTTCGTACCCTGGATGTGCAGAAAAAAACTTGACATTTTACAAAACGGCGTGTTACAGAAAATGAAACCGGTTTCAGAGATAATGCTCATAACTAAAGTATTATTATATATATTAGTATGTTAAGATTTAATATAAATCATTATTTTATGATGAAACCGTTTCAGGCTGGTCAATCATGAAAGAACCCTACACGATCAGCAATATCGCCAAAATTTGCGGAACCTCCAAAGCGACCGTCTCCCGGGTTCTCAACACCCCTGAATTAGTCTCCAAGCCCCTGCGGTCAAAAGTCTTAACCGCCATGGCGGAAGTCGGCTATACGCCTAATCCCTTCGCAAAGAACCTTGGCAACAACGGTACCTGGGGTATCGCCCTGTTCGTCTTTGATATTTTAAACCCTTTCTTTGCACTCATGGTC
>JBAVYC010000350.1:0-3573 GCA_049698595.1 Desulfobacterales bacterium
CTTCAATGATCAATTCACTGGTATGATATTGATCTTCCTGCAATTGGATGGAAGCCATGGCCTCCATCCGAAAGGCCCGGAAACCGCTGGAAGGGTCCGTGATTTTTTTGCCAAGCAAAGTGGAAACAATTCTGCCAAAAAAGTACACGCCGGTTATTCTGAGCCAGTTTGCTTTTTCCCGATCTCCCAGGATGCGGGACCCGATAACGCAGTCGAAGCGATTTTCAATTATGGGCAAAAGCACATTTTTGATGTCGTCAGGGCGATGTTGTCCATCGGCATCCATGGTAACGCAATAATCGACCCCTGCTTTTTGCAGAATATCATAGCCCAGTCTAAGGGCCGCGCCGCCGCCGCGGTTGATCAGGTTTTTGACCACGCAAATACCCGGAATGGCGGTTACAGCAACATAGGTATCATCGTGACTGCCATCGTCAACCACCAAAACACCGATCTCGACGCCGTCAATCTGCCTGGGGATCAGCGGCAGCAGGGACGTTAAGTTCTCTTCTTCGTTATAAGCGGGAATCAGGATCATGGCGGGTTTAATGCATTTAACCAGTTCGACATTTTGATCTAGGTCTTTGCTGCCCAGTGAACGAACCAGCCGGTCGAATTGTAGATGAATATTGTCAATTTTTAATTTGGTGAAGAAGATATAAAACAGCAAAAAGATATTCGAAACGATCAGCAAGGCAATGATTCGGCCCCGGTAGGCCGTTTGCAAAGATAAGGCATCCCGCAAGACATTAAGTATATTCGGGTTGATGGTTATGGAAATCAGACTGATGTTCAGCAACGCCAGAAAAATAAAATTGGATTTATTCCAGCGCGCGCCGCGATAAACCAAAAACGTTGCCACCAAGCCGATGATACCGATAAGGCAGCCGAATATTCTTAGTGTTGACATGTTGAGATTCTCAATTGACAATATTCAAGCGTCACAAGTTAGTGAAAAAATCTCCAATCAATCATTTTGAACCAAAAGCAAAGAAATAACTTTTAAGGGCCTAATCGTATCAGGCCCACTTCACCTGACGGTAAATTTGATCCCGGTCGATCCTGTCTCGGTACTGTATGACGAACTGCAACATTTCGGCAAGGGTCTTAGCATCAAGATAATGCGGCTTCAAACCCAGTTCCATCAAACCGGTGTGGCTGGGATTGTAATAATGTTCCTCTGCTTCGATGCGCGGATTTTCCAGGTGTTGGATGTCGACGGTTAAGCCGAAATCGGTTCCGGCTGCCTTTACCTTGTCTGCGAGTTCGTTTATGCTGAAGGTCTCCGTAAATTGGTTGAAAATTCTGAGTTCACCCTGACTGGGAAGATTTTCCAACGACAGACGGATGCAATTTAACGTGTCTTTGATATTTAAAAATCCTCTGGTCTGGCCGCCCTTGCCAAATACTGTCAGCGGGTATCCGGCGACCGCTTGAACCACAAAGCGGTTCAGCACGGTCCCAAAAATTTCATCGTAATTAAAAAAGGGCAATAAGCGTTCATCCTTTTCGGTTTCATCGGTAAAAATACCGTAAACCGGACCCTGCATCAGGTCTGTAACGCGCAGGTTCCAAGTTCTTACATAAAACCACAACAGATCCGTATCCATTATCTTCGTTGTATGGTACAGACTGCCGGCCTGGCGAGGGTAGAGAAATTTTTGGTGCCGCCCTTTATGCGCCACCTCGAGCCACCCTTCTTCAATATCAATATTGGGTGTGCCGTATTCGCCCATGGTCCCGAGTTTGACAACATGCGCGTCCGGGCTAAATTCTTTGACTGCAAAAATTACATTGGCGGTCACCAGCAGGTTGTTGCGCAGCGTCAGAGTTGCCGTGTGCCGGTTGAGCATGGAATAAGGCGCTGCCGGCTGTTCGGCGTAGTGAACGACGGCCTGCGGTCCGAAATCACGAAAGACCCCTGCGATAACTTCCCATTCGGTCAGGTCGCCAATTCGATACTCAATTTTAGCGCCGCTGAGGCTCTGCCAGATGGCACACCTTTTATCCAATTCGGGCACCTCATTTAAGGGCCTCACGTTGACTTCACGACACAATTGTCTGCGCAGATAACTATCCACCGCGACCACTTCATGCCCCCGGGCGGCAAGGTGCATCGCTGTGGGCCAGCCCAGATAACCATCGCCACCCAGAATCAAAATACGCATTTAACGGTCTCCGTCGTTTTGCCGGAGAAGGCTGTTCTCCTTTAAAAATGCGGCCAGGCGAGTTTTTGAAAGCGGATTTTCATCTGCCGAATTATAGGCGCGTGATAACTGCGTGGATATTATGGCGGGGTATTCAAAAGCAATTTCGCGGTACAGGTCGGTGAAAGCCGGTAAGATAACAAAATACCGCGAAAGCTCCCACGAACGTCTGGTTTCTTCGATGTTCATCAACTCTTCATACATTTTCTCGCCCGCTTTATGACCGATAATTTCGATCTGAATATCTTCCGGTCGATATCCAAAGGCGGGTGCCATCTCCTGGATCATGACCTCCGCCAGGTCCCGAATCCGGATGGTCGGCATTTTGGTGACAAAGACTTCACCGCCGCGGGAGAGTTCTCCGGCTTCGATAATTAATTGCACGGCTTGTTCAATACTCATAATAAACCGCGTCATCATCGGGTCCGTCAACGTAACGGGCCCGCCCCGTCGAATTTGATTCCGAAAGATGGGTATTACCGAGCCGCGGGAACCCAGCACATTGCCAAACCGGGCGGATGTGAAAATCGGGCCGGCGGCACGCAGGTTGGAGTTGGCGGCCGTGATCAAGCGTTCCCCCATAAGTTTGGACGTGCCCATAACATTGGTAGGATTGACGGCCTTGTCCGAGCTGGTAAAGATAACGCGGTCGACATTATTTTCGATAGATGCATAGATGATGTTTTGCACGCCATGGATATTGGTTTGAACGGCCTCAAAAGGGGATTGCTCACATAGGAGCACATGTTTAAACGCCGCGGTGTGATAAACAACATCAATACCCTTAATTTTGTCACAAAGCCTGTCGCGGTCACGCACGTCGGCTAAATAAAAAGACGCTTGCGCGTATTCGGCAAATCTTTGTTCCAGGAAAAAAAGCTCGCTTTCATTGTTGTCGAGACCAACAAGCTCTTTGACCGCATGTGTTTCCAGGAGCTGCTTCACAAGCTCCCGGCCAACCGTGCCGCATGCGCCGGTTACCAGGATTCTGCTTTCATCTAATTTCAATTTTATCACCGCCTCGTCCGGATCAGGTCCAGAGAAAATATCATATAACTGTTTTTTATTAAACAAAAAAATATGGTCAAAATTTAGCGGTTCCACCATTCGGTCAAGTTTCTTGACTTGGCAAAAAAAAGCCTTTATGGTTCAGAGTTAGGGCCTAAAAAGAGATCGTTTAATGAAAAAAAATAAAAAAGTATCTTTGCCCCAAAAGCCGTTTTTAGTTTTAAGCCGCAGAGCCATGGCCGGCTGGGCCTGTTTCATTTTCTGTGTTTGTGCCTGGATGTTCGTCATCGGGGTGCTGGTTGGCAGAGGCACGGCGCCGGTCTCTTTTGATATCGCCGGGATTCAAAAAAAACTGGAG
>JBAVYC010000351.1:0-4047 GCA_049698595.1 Desulfobacterales bacterium
GGTAGAAAACGAGTACCTGCTGACCTATAGCGCCTATTCCCGTCACGGCGTGCGGATTGCCCTGGCGCGCACCCGGGATTTTGAAAAAGTGGAACGGATTGCGCTGATCACCCAGGCCGACCTCCGCAACGTGGTCCTTTTCCCTCAAAAGTTCGGCGATCGATATGTGCGTTTGGATCGGCCCCATTCCGAAATTTCGCCCTGGTCGATCTGGATTTCCTATTCTCCCGACCTGGTGCACTGGGGCGATTCACGCGTGATTATGAAGCCGGTCGCCTACCACTGGGATGAAATGAAAATCGGGCCCGGCGCACCGCCATTTAAAACCGACAAGGGCTGGCTCCATATTTACCATGGGGTTTTTAAGACCATGTCCGGAACGGTGTATCGACTCGGCGCGGCCCTGCATGACCTTGATGATCCGGCCAACATCATCGGCGTTTCCGATCAGTGGATATTGCAGCCTGAGGATCCCTGGGAGGTAACCGGCTATGTGCCCAATGTTGTCTTTACCTGTGGCGCGGTTCCAGAAGACGACGGTACGGTAAAAATATACTGGGGCGGCGCCGATACAGTCATGTGCGCCGGCACGGCCGTGATCGATGATCTGGTATCGGTTTGCCTTTCGGCGTCCCGTCCAGCCTTGTAGATGATCCTTTCCGGCTGAGGGCAGACCAAATAAACAGATACTGGATGCTCGATAAAATCACGATGTCAAAGATGAGGACATAAAACCACTTTTTTATCCAGTATCCAGCATCGCTTCGCCTCACCACCGGTATATGTTTCTCATTAAAAATCAGCGGCCACCAGCAGAGGTGGCCCCGACCCCTTCCAGGGGCCATCCTCATACCCCCGGCTCTGCTGGTGGTCGCTGATTTGTCGGTTTGAGGCGAAACTTCGCTATATATCCATCGACATTAAGGACACAAAGATATGCAACCTAAAAAGCGTCAAAAACTGAACGTTAAAAGAAAAGCGAATAAGATTCTAGGGGATACATCCCGGGTAATCAGTCTTCTTCATCTTCCTGATGAGAAGTATCGCATCACTAAAATAATTCAGCGGATAATGAGCCTGTCTGAAACAGCGGCAAAAAATTTATATGCCCAAACAATGGTTGACTTTTCCGGACGGCACGAAGACATCGGACACATTTTTGAGCGGCACCTGAATGAAGTCAAAGATTATCTTCCCCAGGATACAATGCTCAGCGATGTTCAAAGAGCCCTCATCGGAGCCTACTTTACCAAGGAGTACGCGATTGAATCGGCCGCCTTATTCAACCCTTCCATCATTCCCCATCCTGACCAAAGCCATCTGAAAAAAGGCAGTTTGCGCTTTGTCATGAGCCTGCGGGCAACCGGCGAAGGCCATGTTTCGTCAATTGTCTTTCGCAGCGGCGTCCTTGACCGGAACAATACCTTCCTTTTCGACCCGCTCAGTGATTTTGTGGAAACACCGGATCTCCAATTAGACGCTGTTTACAAGCGCAATCCTTTCCAGCTCAAGCTGAATGAGATGGGGGCCGGTAATGAGATCACCGCCCATATTCTTAACCAGCTGCCGGAAGATTTTACTTATACTGAATTAATAGAAAAAATTAAAATACTTCGCGCAAAACCGCAATTTTCGGAAACACACCAAAAAAATACCTTCAGGGAAATGCGCTGGCTGGCGGATTCCAATTATGAGGTGAGTTTCCACGCGGATCATAGTATGTCTGAACGGGTGATCTTTCCTGTTTCGAAAAACGAAAGCAGAGGCATTGAAGATGCCCGGTTCGTTCAATTTTTCAATGACAACGGTGAGGTCGTCTATTACGCGACCTACACCGCCTATAACGGCACGATTTTACCGCAGTTGATTGAAACCAAGGATTTCATTAAATTCAACATTTTAACGCTCAATGGCAAAGCCGTACAAAACAAGGGCATGGCGCTTTTCCCGCGCAAAATTGACGGCCGCTATGCCATGCTCTCGCGCCAGGACGGTGAAAACAATCATATCATGTTCTCAGACAATATCCATTTCTGGCAGGAGTCTCAAATCATCCAGGAGCCTGAATACCCATGGGAATTCATTCAAATCGGCAACTGTGGCTCACCCCTCGAAACCAATGAAGGCTGGATTGTGCTCACCCATGGCGTCGGGCCTATGCGCAAGTATTGCATCGGTGCCATCCTGCTCGATCTTGAAAAGCCGACAAAAATCATCGCCCGCCTGGATGAACCGTTGCTTGCCCCGCATGAGAAAGAGCGCGAGGGATATGTTCCCAATGTTGTTTATTCCTGCGGTGCGCTAATTCATAACAACGAGTTGGTCATTCCCTACGCCATGTCCGATATCAATTCCGGCATAGCAACCGTTGCCGTCAGGGAGTTGCTTAACTGTATGCATGAGGTAGCTTAACCCAAGCAGCATAGATTTAAGAAGTTGATAATCACATTTACCCTCAACCCTTCGGGGAAATCGACATATGAAAAAAAACCAGAGAGAAGCGATTCTCATCTCGTTTTTGAATGAAATTGTCGATTTCATCCCTCCGGCAATTCAATGCCCTGAAATTACCTGTGCGCGAATTATTTTTGATCGTTATGAGTTTACAACAAAAAATTTTAAAGACACCAAATTTCCAGAAAATCATATCAATCTGCGCCTGGATCGCCATAATTTTGAAATTTTCTAATTTTTATGGTAATTAAATCGAATGGATAAATACTGATGGGCATCATTCCGGGGAGGAATGACTTTTCCTACGATCAGCACAACCAATCGTTTCTGAGGATTCATTTTTGGCGCTTTCCCCATGGCATATCATCGCCCTCGCTTCTTTTAGCGCCCTCGCGGCCGTGCTTATCGTCTGGCTGTTGGTACAGCGGTCGCGACACGGCCGGGCGAAAGCGACATTGCGCGCCAGTGAAGAGCGCTATCTTTTGGCCCTGGCAGGGTCCACCGACGGCCTCTGGGACTGGGATCTGATCTCGGACAGCGTCCTTTACTCGGACCGGTTTCGGGAAATTCTGGGGTATTCGTCCGGGGAGTTTCCCGCTACGATAGATTCTTTCCGCAGCCGACTGCACCCGGAAGACGCCGAGGTCATCTGGGCCGCGATCGAACGCCATCTTCAAGATCGTGTTCCCTACAGGGTCGAATACCGCCTGCAGACAAAATCGGGCGATTACCGATGGTTTCTGGCGGGTGGCCAGGCCATCTGGAACCGTGAAGGCAAAGCGATCCGGATGTCCGGCTCGATTCAGGACATTACCGAGCGCAAGCAGGCCGAGCTTGATCTTAGGCAGGCCCTCTCCGAAATAAAAGAGTTAAAAGAAAAACTTGAGGTCGAAAGAGCGTATCTGCAGGAAGAAATCAAATCCCAATACAATTATAAGAACATTATCGGCCAAAGTAACGCGCTCAATTATATATTCTATAAAGTTGAACAAATTGCTCCCAGCGATACGACTGTTCTGGTTCTCGGTGAGACCGGCACCGGCAAGGAACTGGTGGTCCGGGCCCTTCATGGTTTGAGCCCGCGCAAAGACCGGGCATTGGTGAAAGTGAATTGTGCCACCCTGCCTTCAAACCTGATTGAAAGTGAGCTGTTCGGACACGAGAAAGGCGCTTTCACCGGTGCCCATGCCAGACAGTTGGGGCGATTTGAGGTTGCCGACGGTGCCACCCTTTTTCTGGATGAGATCGGGGAGCTGCCGCTGGAACTGCAGCCCAAGCTGCTGCGGGTGATCCAGGATGGTGAGTTTGAAAGGTTGGGCAGCTCCGGTACGATTAAAGTCGATGTGCGGGTGATTGCCGCCACCAATCGCAACCTGGAAGAGGAGGTCCGCCGGGGCCGGTTTCGGGAAGATCTTTGGTACCGGCTGAATATTTTTCCGATTACGGCGCCCCCGCTGCGAGAACGGATGGAAGACATTGCCCTGCTGGTGGATTTTTTCGTAGATAAAATTTCCAAGCGACTGGGGAAGTCCATTGAGAGCATCCCGACGAGCGTCATGAATTCCTTACAGGATTACCACTGGCCCGGCAATA
>JBAVYC010000352.1:0-2147 GCA_049698595.1 Desulfobacterales bacterium
ATGCTGCCCCAAACCACCACCAATCTTGCCGGCAAAGAAGCCGAGCAGATGGTCAGGCTGATGGAAATGCTGGAAGACTGCGATGATGTGCAGAAAGTGTATACGAATGCGGATATACCGGATGATATTATTAATAATATGTGAAGGATGGAAGGTTAAAGGTGAAAGGCTCAAGGTTAAAGGTTTAAGGCGCAAAGATATTTTATTTATTTTTTCAGAAAGCCTCTTTTTGTTTTGATGAGGCCATTGAGCATAGCGGAAATTTCGGTGGCTTCCTTGAGCCATTTTTTTCCGACATCTTTATAGATAATCCTGATCGTGTAATCTGATCCTTAAATCCAAAATCCCTCAAATCTTTTAATTGGGCATATATATCTGCACTAATCTGGCTGCTCGCTTCCAAACCTCAAGATCTTCAAATCTCATCCTTACTAACCCATACCTCCTGACTGATCAGACATTCTAGCCTTTCTCCTTTAGCCTTTCACCTTGTGCCTTCCTCTTTTTCTATTCGTCCAGTTGCAGAACATCAGCCCCGGGCGGTATTTTAAAGCTAAAAAGGGAATCCTTCAGTTTTACATCGAATTGATGGTTGGCAAACTCGATTCGATTTTCATCGCCATAGGAGTTGTAAGTAATTATCCGGATGACGGTAAAGGATTTTTTGGTAACGGCTAAGCGGATATCGGTCACATCCAGCTTTTTTTCCAAAGGCTGGAGCTTGAGCTCATAAAAAAAATCTTCTTTTGAATCTTCCAGGGATATTCTAAATTTTTGGCGAATCAGCTTGATATCCGACAGAAAACTGGCCCCTTTGCCATCACTAAAAAAAGCGGGTGCGCTGCCGGTCAAGACCTGGTTGTCTGAGGGTCGGTAGATCCATAGTTTGTGGCCATCTGTAATGATGGTCTGCTTTTCCGGTTTTTCATATTCCCATCTCATCATCCCCGGGTAGCGGACAAATATTTTGCCCGACGCAAAATCAACGATATCCATCGCTTTAATGGTCGACTCCTGAACGAATTCCGCTTGAAAGCTCTTGCCGGTATAGTTTTTTTCAACTCGACCAAGAATTTGATCCAGGGTAAGGTCCGATTCGGCGCCATAAGAAACATTGACGGCAATGAAAGAAATAAGGATCAAACCTTTAATTAAGATTCGGCTTGTATAAGTGCTCATTTTTTTCACAAGTTATCCTCCTAAGTCCATCGTTCCGTTTTAATGAATAGGCGCCATAGATCTGCGCTGTCAATTTCAGACACCCAGATCTCCTGACCACAATGCTTCAAGGAAGACCTGCCAAGGCAGAACGTCAATATGCCGGTCAAGCTTTCTGACTTGACTTTCCAGCGATACGATAATTGCCTTTCCGACTGTATGTTCCTCCAGCAACGCTTTTAGACCTCTTGCATGGCCACTATGGACCCTCGGCGTTCCTTTTACCTCAATCGCAATATTCATGTCGCCAAGGACGAAGTCTACTTCAAAACCGGTACTGGTTCGCCAGTAGCAAATATTTAATTCAGGATTTCGGTAAGCCTGATAGGCCTTGAGCTCCATCAAAATGTACTGTTCAAAGGAATGACCGAATTCCGGTGTGCCGGGCTGAGGGACGCGACGGGCCAAATAGTTGGCTACCCCCACATCAAAAAGAAAAAATTTTTCAGTTTCGATGAGACGTCGATTGATTACTTTTCGCCATGGCCGGACTCTAAAGCCCAGCAAAGTATCTTCCAAAATTTGGAAATAGTTTCTGACGACTTTGGCACTGACACCGGTTTCTCTGCCCACGTTGGTATAGTTCAGCAATTCGCCGGAAGTCAGGCCGGCAACCCTTAGAAATTCGGCAAAGGCCGGGATATTTTGAACCACCGCCTCAGCTGCAATTTCCTCCTTTAAGTAGTCGGCCACGTATGCCCTCAGATCCTGAACAGGATCAATTGAAAGGAAATGCGGCGGCAGCAGTCCGGAAATAATGATCTTTTCCAGTTCGAAACCTTCCGTTTCCGCCCAGGTTAACGGAGCCAGTGAGTAGCGCCAGGCCCTACCGGCAAGAAGATTGGCATGCCTGCGCCGCAATTTACGTGCACTTGATCCGGTCATTAAAAATGCAGCCGCTGTATTTTCAATCATCCAGTGAATTTCAT
>JBAVYC010000353.1:0-2245 GCA_049698595.1 Desulfobacterales bacterium
ATGAAATGTCGCGCATCGGCACCACCCACCTGGTCACCATCATGAATGATCACGATTTGCTGCCGACCCACAATTTTCGCTACGGTTCGCATCCCCAGGCACCGAATCTGGGCCAGGAGGTCTACCGCCGCCTGTTTGACCCGGGCTTTGACGGCTGCTGGATGGGCTGCACGGTGGCCTGCTCCCACGGGGTTAAGGATTTTGTGCCGCTGACCGGACCTTTTAAAGGAAAGAAGGTTTTTGTAGACGGTCCCGAGTATGAAACCATTGCCGGTTGCGGCTCCAATCTGGGCATCTTTGACCCCAATACCGTCGTGGAATTAAATTTTTACTGTGACGCCTATGGTCTGGACACCATCTCGGTGGGCACCTCGATTGCCTTTGCCATGGAATGCTTTGAAATGGGACTCATCGATAAAGATCACACCGGCGGTATGGATTTGAGTTTCGGCAACCGCTTAAACGCCCTGGAGCTCGTTCATCAAATGGCTGCCGGTCAAGGCTTCGGCCAAATTATCGGCCAGGGCGTTCGCAGAATGAAAAAAATATTTGCCGCGGATTTCGCAGCCGATGCCGCTGTCATGGCCGATATCGGCATGGAAGCCAAAGGGCTGGAGTTCTCTGAATATATGACCAAAGAATCCCTGGCCCAGCAAGGGGGATACGGCCTGGCACTCAAAGGCCCCCAGCACGATGAAGCCTGGCTGATTTTTCTGGACATGGTCCACAATTTTATGCCGACCTTCGAGCAGAAGGCCGAAGCGCTGCACTGGTTTCCCATGTTTCGCACCTGGTTTTCCCTGTGCGGCCTTTGCAAGCTGCCCTGGAATGATATCATCCCCGAGGACAATAAAGACACCGAAGAACCGGCCAAGGTCATCAAACACCTGCAATGGTATGCCGAGTATTTCAGTGCGGTGACCGGACGGTCATCCGGGCCCGACGACCTGGTGGCAATGAGTGAGGCGGTCTATAATTTCCAGCGTATCTTCAACCTGAAAATGGGCTTCGGCCGGGCGCAACACGACGAACTCCCGTACCGCGCGATGGGACCGGTTACCGAACTGGAATACGAGTCCAGGGCCGAGCGCTACGACACCCAGCTTAAGGATAACTATCAGATCGATATTTCCGGTAAGACCAGCGCTGAAAAAACGGCGCTAATGCGGAAAGTGCGCTGCGAACAATATGAAAAGCTTAAAGGCGCGGTGTATAAACGCAGAGGCTGGACCGCCGACGGGATCCCCACGGTTGAAACGGTCAAACGCCTGGGTATCGATTTTGCGACGGTCCTGGAGACCCTGGCGGCACATGGGGTGCGGTGAGTGATAGAAGGTGGGAAGTTGAGAAGCTTTGAAGATAGAAGTTGGGAGGAATGACAGACGAAGGACGAGGGAAGATGGGTGAAAGGTGAAAGGAAAAAGGTTAAAGGTTAAAGGCGAAAGGGGGGCCTTCGGCCGTTGGAGGTTAGAGGTTGGAGGCAAAGACGATGGATGAATGATAGAAGATCAGAAGTTGGGAAAATAATAAGAGAACAGCTCAAGGCTGAAAGCTCAAAGCGCGAAAGAAAAAACAATAAACAACCTACAACTCACAACAAACCACACGCAAAATGACCGAGGTCAACGGCCATAAAGTTGCCTGGCGCGAGGGGATGACGATAACAGATCTGCTCGCTGAAATTAAAGATACCCATCCCTATCCGGTTGTGCGCATTGACGACAGATATGTGTCACGGCCCAATTTTGATAAAACCACTGTCCCGGATAACTCGGCGGTCTTTTTGATTCCCATGATTGCCGGGGGATAAAAGCTCAAGGCTCAAAGCTGGAAGGTGAAAGGAGGGCCTTCGGCCGTTGGAGGTTAGAGGTTGGAGGCAAGGACGAGGGACGATGGATGATGGGTGACGGAGGATGGACGAGGGATGAGGGACGAATTAGAATATAAGAAGGTCAGAAGATAAGAAAGGGCAGGCCTTCGGCCGTTTGAGGAGCGCTTCGCTTGAGGTTGGAGGCAAAAAAACTTAATCAACCCAGTCAACTCGATCAACTTAATCAACCATTCAACCAATCAACAAAATAACCCGAATCAACAAACCAACTTTATAATCCTAATCAACCCAATCATCATAATCGACTAAGTCAACATAGCATTTTTATTTATCCGTGCGAATCCGTTCAATCCGTGTCCCAAAATTTGCATTCCGCAATAGGGTGTGATATTTTTAACGTTAAATACAGAGACC
>JBAVYC010000354.1:0-2198 GCA_049698595.1 Desulfobacterales bacterium
TTTTGCCTGCATTTGGGTCATTTACCACTTCTTGGTGAAACTATCATATCACTCGATATTCTATTGACGCGAGAAAATTACTACTTGGCCCAAAGAGCTGTTGTCTTTCACTTTCTGTTCCTTGCCATAAAGTGAAAATAACAATCTTCTCTGTGTCCTCGGCGTCTCGAGCGCAGCGGGCGTTGAGATTTACAATTCGTTAAACGCACCTAAATTTGGGCAATCTCGGAGTAGTAGAGTGCTGGAAAAAATCCAATACTCCAGCACTCCAACACTCCGGCTTTTATCAGCCTAGGTGCTAAGGCATATATTAAAAGCCGTCTATCTGCCTGGGAAAGTAATCTTCCAAGCTACCCTCTCGGCAAACATCTGCAGTGGCGCAATGTAACCCGCCGCCAAAGGGAGATACCTCGAATAAGGGGACGGGAATCACTTCAAAGCCATATTTGTCGAAAAGTTTCATCATCGGGGTTTCGGCAGCCTGGATCATGGTACCACTGGCCCGACCGACAATGACATGTTTCAAGGGATCCCATTCATTCCACGAACACACGACTGTTTTTCTGCTGTTTTCGGCCATCATGACTTCCTATGTATACCCGCGTTCACAGGTTGAGAGGTTCAACGTTACGGGTTGAAAAACCTAGCAGCTCGCGCCAAAGAGGTCGTGTCTTCATCCGGTTATAAATCCGTTTCACTCAATGAGTATGGCGGGTATGTCGGATTTTACTAAATATTGGGAGCAGTATCCATCGGCTGAAACCTTTGAACCCCTGGCCCAGACCTGGCATGTCAAGATTTGGTGATGGATAGCCAAGTCCATAGAATGCGAAAATAATTTAATAGCCACATACTGTCGCGCCAGGGCGGGCTTGAACCCCGAACCTGGAACCACTCTATTTGATTGTTTATAAACGTAAAAAAACCCGTTCCTGACGAACCTGCAAACCCTCTTCAATCAGTTCTAAAACCCGGGGCTTTTCTTCCGGGAATTTGTAACCTTCATAACTCTGGCTGAACAACAGCCCGCCGTTTCTATTGCGCCAGTAATTGCCGGCATGATCAAAGCAGACCTTTGATGTCACGTTGAGTTCCGTCATCATCAGCTTTAATTCGAGTAGCTGTTCTTGCGGCGACAACATGGTGAAACTGCCGCTTTCGTACTTTTCATAAAGAGGAGTGCCTGCTGCCGGGAAAAAGGGTCGCGAACGAATGTAGTGCGGATCAATTTCGCTTAACACCCGGGCGGTATTTCTGGCGTGGTCCTGCCACCTGGCCTTGCCGCCCAGGCCCGGCATCCAGTATTCGGATACCTGGAATCCGGCTTGCATGGCCTTCTTACCGCCTTTGATATGTCCTTCGCCGTTGACGCCTTTTTTTATTTCTTTCAGCAGTTCGTCATCGCCGGTTTCCAATCCGATGTGCACCCTGTCCAAACCGGCCTGGTAGATAGCCTTTAACTCGTCCAGCTTTTTTTGAGCAATCGTTTTGGATCTGGCGTAGGAGGTCACGCGGTTTAAGGTTGGAAACGTTTTTCGCAAATGTTTCAAAATGTCCACCAGCTGATCGGTTTTCATGATCAGGCTGTTGGCATCCTGCAAAAAAGCGGTCTTGGCGCCGGATTGCAGCCAGTTATAAACCATGACAAATCCCTGATGGTAATTAAGTTCCGGAGCAGAATTCAACAGTTCGATCGCCGCCTCGCGGGTAATGCTGTCGCCGTGCCCGAGTTTTTGGGAAATATCCCTAAGATTGTTGCAGATATCGGCAACCTGATCGATATCGCCCTTTACTTCGGCAGGCGATCTCAATTCAAATTTCTCCGTTTTATACATTGCGCAAAACTCGCAGCGATTCCAGGGACAGTTACGGGTTAGGCGCAGTAACAAAGAGGCGCTACCGCCCTCACTGGGGGGGCGGTAAACGCCGACTTCAAAATCATATTTTTGGGCCGGTTGTGCAGACATTGCGTCTCCTTTAAATTTTGATAATTCCGAAAACTGATACGATCACTTATATTAATCATTTGTTGATTTATTTCAATTCGGTTTTTTTAAATAAGAATTGACAAATATTACTGTGTTCACTAAATGAATGTGATAAAAAATGAAAATTTCATATGAAAAAATAGATTTACTTAGTTCACACGGCGGTGGTAGGGTGCTCGCCGGCTGCAACGGTTTCCGAAATAATTGACC
>JBAVYC010000355.1:0-5048 GCA_049698595.1 Desulfobacterales bacterium
GAGCCCGCAGAGACCACAGAGTTTTTTTGATTTTTCTCTGCGTACTCTGGGCGCTCTGTGAGAGATTAAATAGCCCAGGTTTGGGCAATGTCATATTGTACAATGGGGGATTGGACAACATGTCTGGGAAAAAAATAAACCTTGCCGTGGCTGGCGCAACCGGTGCGGTGGGTAATCAAATGATCAGTTGTTTGGAGGAGGCTGACTTTCCGATCGGTGCCATCAAGTTGTTGGCATCTTCTCGTTCCGTGGGAAGGCCGTTACAATTTAAGGGTGATTTGATTGCCGTGGAAGAACTCAATGAAGGTTCTTTCAAGGGTATGGACATTGCTCTTTTTTCAGCTGGCGGAGGCACCAGCGAACGGTTTGCACCTTACGCCGCCAAAGATGGCTGCGTTGTTGTGGACAACTCCAGTGCCTGGCGGATGGATCCGGATGTCCCTCTGGTAGTTCCGGAGGTCAATCCCCATGCCATCGCCGGTTATACGCAAAAAGGCATTATAGCCAATCCGAATTGTTCAACAATTCAAATGGTTGTTGCGCTGAATCCGATCCACAAAAAATATCATATTAACCGTATTGTGGTATCCACCTATCAGGCGGTATCGGGTACAGGTAAAAAAGCCATCGATGAGCTTTTTGACCAGACCCGGGCAATGATAAATTTTTTGGATTTTGAAAAAAAGGTCTATCCTCATCGCATCGCATTTAATTGTCTACCCCATATCGATACATTTTTAGATAATGGATATACCAAAGAAGAAATGAAGATGGTCAATGAAACCAGAAAAATTCTGGAAGACGATACCATCGGGGTTACCGCGACCACCGTGCGGGTTCCGGTGTTTTACAGCCATTCCGAATCCGTGAATGTGGAAACCCGGGAACCCATTTCCGCATCCGAGGTAAAATTGCTTCTGGAAAAGGCTCCGGGGATAAAGGTGATGGATGACCCGCGAAAAAACGTTTACCCTCTTGCAACTGATGGGGCCGGTCAGGATCTGACCCTGGTGGGCCGAATCCGTGATGATGAATCCGTCTCAAATGGAATTAACATGTGGATTGTTGCAGACAATATTCGCAAAGGTGCGGCAACCAATGCAGTGCAGATCGCACGAGTTCTGGCGAACGAATATCTATAAGAAGTGAGTATTTTTGATGATATTTAATTTTTGTGCTTTTTGCGCCGCTTTGCGGCTAAATTAAATTTCAATCGTCAATTCCGGCTTGGCCGGAAAAGGAGTATACGTTGGATCGAGTACCGGTAACCAGAGAGGGTTATGAGGCTCTTAAAAAAGAGCTGGAGAATTTAAAGCGAGTTGAACGCCCTCAAAATTTACAAGCAATTGAAGAGGCCCGTGCGCATGGTGATCTCAGCGAAAACGCAGAGTTCGCAGCAGCCAAGGATCGCCAGGGATTTATCGAGGGGCGGATCGGTGAATTGGGATACAAATTGGCCAATTCCGACATTATCAACCCGGATACGCTGTCCAAGGACAAAGCCGTATTTGGCCACAGAGTTTTGCTCGAAAACATCGATACCGGTGAAGATGTTGAGTACCAGCTGGTGGGGCCGGATGAATCCGATATTGAGCGTGGACGTATATCCATTTCCTCACCCCTCGGCAGAGCCATTTTAGGGAAAAAACCGGGAGACGAATTGGTGCTCGAAGTGCCGGGCGGAAAGCGTGTATATGAGTTGGTGGAGATTTTATAAATTTAGGTATTCGAATATCTAACCCGCCGCAGCGAGAAAAATACATAATTATTTCGTGATTTATAAATAGTCCTTGAAGTAGGAACGATTGGGATAATGGAGGTTTGCAGTGGCCCGTATTACTATTGAAGATTGCCTGCGAAAAGTGAACAACCGATTTTTGCTCGTTAACATGGTCGGCAAACGGGTGCGACAGATCCGTGAAGGATCCGATTACCTTGTCAGCTCACCGAAGAATGAAGATATTGTGGTTTCACTGCGAGAAGTTGCTGCCGGAAAGGTGGTATCCAAAAAGGCAGGCATTCAAGAAAAATAAACGCTTGGCCTACGATTTGTCTATTGAAAGAAGCGCCTAACAACCGGCAGCGGCATAGACTATTTATACGATCGGGATTTCTTGAATCTCTTTGCCTAATGAACACAACACATATAAAGCGCTGAACAGGGCTATGGGAAAGGCCTTGCATCGCTACCAGATGATATCTGACGGTGATCGAATCATTGTGGGTGTCTCAGGCGGTGCCGACAGTCTATGCCTGATGTGGATGCTATCTGAACGTCGAACACGAATTCCGATTAACTATGACCTGTTTGCTGTTTATATCGATCCCGGTTTTGAAGGCAGTTTCGCCGAAGCACTCAAAGCTTATTGTGAACATCTTGGATTTTCCCTCAGAGTTGAATATACGGATTACGGTGTCCGGGGGCACAGCGCCAGCAACCGGGAGAACCCATGTTTTTTATGCTCCAGGCTTCGTCGCAAACGCCTCTTTGAAATCGCAGATGAACTGGGCTGCCGCAAATTAGCCCTGGGTCATAATAAAGATGATGTGATTGAAACCCTGTTCATGAATATCTGTTATGCCGGTGAGATCAGCACGATGTTGCCGTCCCAGACGTTTTTTCAGCAAAAGTTTACCCTGATTCGTCCCCTGGCATTTGCCGATGAGGATTTGATCCGGCGCTTTGCTGGAATTCGGCGATTTCCGGATTTTGAAAATTCATGTCCGACTGCCAAAACGTCAAAACGTCAGGAAATAAAAACTCTTTTAAAGCAGCTTTATCGCAGCAATAAGAAAATCAAAGGGAATATTTTTCGAGCTATGAGTCATGTTCGGCTTGAATACTTGCTAAAATCATGAAGGATGTCCAAAGTCAACCCGATTTCCGTAATATTCCCATTGATAAAGTGGGAATCAAAAATCTTCGCTATCCCATCACCGTTCGAGACCGGCGGGACGGTTTTCAGCACACCATTGCCTTGATCAAGATGTTTGTAGATCTGCCCCACAACAACAAGGGCACTCACATGAGCCGCTTTGTTGAACTCTTGCACCTGTTGCGCCCGGAAGTTTCCTTACAGAAATTTTCGGTCATTCTTGAAAACATGAAACAGCATTTAAGGGCGGCCTCGGCCCATCTTGAAATGACCTTTCCGTATTTCATAGAAAAGAAGGCGCCGGTGAGCCTATCTCCGGGGCTCCTGGATTATACCTGCAGCATCATCGGGACCAGCGACCCATCCGGAAAAGTCGATCTCGTATCACAGGTTGTTGTTCCGATCTCTTCAGTTTGTCCCTGTTCGCTGGAGATCAGTGACTGTGGTGCCCATAACCAGCGCGGCGAAGTACAGTTGAGCACCCGTTTCAAGAAATTCATCTGGATGGAAGACATGATCGAGTTGGTGGAGGCGTCCGCTTCCTGTGATGTCTATTCCGTTTTGAAGCGGGCTGATGAAAAATACGTAACGGAAAGCGCCTTTGCCCACCCCAAATTTGTCGAGGATATTGTACGCGATGTCGCTGAAAAGCTTAATGCAGATGACAATATTACCTGGTTTTCGGTGAGTGCCGAAAATTTCGAGTCGATTCACAACCACAGTGCATATGCCAGTATCACCTCTAAATAGAAGGACGAATGACGATTGACGAAGGACGAATTAAGGAACCTGCCTTATTAAATTGATAGAATTCCTTCATTCGTCAATCTTCATTCCAGAATTTTCACTAGATTGTGCATGATCGGTTTCGTCGATTTGCCGGGTGTGTTGATCATTACCACATAGCGATACAACCCACCGTTTCCATCGGCAATGTAACCTGCGCGGGTGTTGACACCATAGAGCGTACCGGTTTTATAAAACTCGCGCCCTTTTTTGCGCATGAGTCGGTGATGTGGTTCGAACTCGTCGAGAACACGAAGCATCTGATGCGCCGAAATTCTGTTCCGCCGCGATATCCCGGAGCCTTCAACAATTGATAGATTTTTGATGTCTAAAACGTTTGACGTATAATCCAGGGCAGCAGCAACCCCTTTGCCAAGGTTGCCGGGCGGACCCAATGCTTCGAGGCCGGAAGTAATGAATAGTTGATTGGTGGTAAAGTTGTTGGAATGCTCAAGAAGTTTTGAAATAATCTGTGTCAGGGAAAACCTCGAAGAATATCGATAGATGAGTTTATCCTCGGTTTCATTCACCCGTCCCGGTGTTACCGTCCCGCTAAATTCAACCCCATGCTGTTTAAGAAAATACTGGAAAAGTTTACCGGCGTAAATGGCGTTTTCATTCTCGAGATGGGAAAGTATAAACCTTCCATTTTTCAAGTTTCGTGCTCTGATCTTTTTTTCTGCATACGGCAGTAGGGGCGTTTGGGCTTCGGCGCTGATATAACCGGATTGTCTACGTTTAAAGAAAACGGTGTTAAAATTGACGCACAGCGCTCCATTCGGAGCATCAAAAGGCTGCGAGGATGAACTAATGCCGGGTATGGTCAACGGCTGGTTGAAATAGGAATCATCGACGACCAGATCGTTGATGACGGCAGAACCTCCGATCGATTCGGAAAGCCGAGCCGCAATATCGTTGATGATTTCCGAAATTAAAAGGGGATCACCAAATCCTTTGATTTTTAAATTTGAATGCCTGTCCAGGTAAAATTCAGTGGCGTAGCGATAATCAGGGCCTAAGTAATGAAGTGCGACAAGCGATGTTAAAAGCTTAAGAATAGAAGCAGGCACCAGTTTTTTGTTTTTATTTTTTGAAATTATAGTTCGGCCCTTAGAATCTGAGACTATCAAAGCGTCATGGGGTCCGATAAGTGATTTTATGCTTTCAAATCCATCGGCTGCGGCACTCGCCGTGGCCATTCTGAGCATCAGCACATATATCACTAGCAGCGTGGCTGCCACAGCCCGTTTTAAGTATGTATCGAAATTTCTATAATTTATTGGAATCACCTTTCTTTTTACAGCCATTGTCGTGTTAGGCCACATGGAATGATGGAATCGTGGAATGTTGGAATACTGGGTATGAAAAGCGGAAAAAGGTCTATTC
>JBAVYC010000356.1:0-3423 GCA_049698595.1 Desulfobacterales bacterium
TAGAAAATCTGTAGTATAATAGGTGATCGTCTGGCCACTTGTGGCATTGTCAATAACTGCCGTAGCTTCCTTATATTTATACGGGATATGGCAGGTCTCACAGGCAATTTTTCTAATGTGCGCGTTGGAAAATTTATGATCCGGCTGCGGGGCGCGGCTATCTTTGCCTTTTAAATGGCAATCCAGGCATGAATTCATTTGGCCGTCAATATCATTTCGTACGGAACCGACCAGTATGTCGCCTTTGGCAATCTCGTGATCTTCTCCGGCAGGGTGACAATAGATACAGGTCAGACCTTTGGCCTTGTGCACATCCGTTTTCCGCTTCCAGGTCCTTCCTCTCTTCTTGACATCAGCCATTACATGGCAATTCCAGCAATTCTCATCCGCGACCTCTTCGGTTATAAACTCGGCCAGGTTAGCAGGGTCGGCGAGATTTGTCTGGGTATAGTCGGTGTGAAACGAGAGGGCCCTTGGCTTTTCTGAGGGCATGGACGGCTTGGATTTTTTGAGCTCCCTGAACCATCCGGCGCCGACCATGGGCGCCTCATAGAAAAACCCCCCTCTCACCGCCAGCGCCCGCGCTTTCCAATTATATCCTTTGAGGTGACATATGAGACAGTCGGCTTCAAGCACACCGCTTTTGCCCCAGTCTGATTGATAGTAATCACCATCAAGAAAATTATCAGCATTGCGAATGATCCCGTTCTCAGGGTCATTTGCAAATTCATCGTATCGGTTTCCTTTACGGTCGTATTCTGCTGATCCACCTCCCGGATGGCAGACACCGCACGCCTTTACAAAATGAAAGGATGATTTGTCAATATCACTGCGCCGTATGTTCACCTTTCTGGCCAACTGGCTGGAATCGGCAGAGGGCGGTCACCACTTGCCGTACATACCCCGTGATACAAGCCAGGGAAGCCTTGAATCCAGATCATCACCAACGATGATATGCCCGTCGGCATCGGTCCGGCCCTGCTGAAAATGATAAGCATTGGTGATGGCATCATAATCATGGCACTCCCCACAGGTGTTTTTAGGGCTGTAAGGGACGTTACTGTCCAGGGATATTTCATTGCCGTCATAATCTATCAACGGGATTTCCGGATGCGGTTCCTCCGCCGCAGCCCTGCATAAGCCGGGCGCTAGAAGAATTACCAAAGCCGACAACATGAAAAAAATGCTTTTTTTCATCAAATACCTCCTTTATCTTCCCGGGCCTGGTATCTTAACCCCAATCGTCAGTCCAGGTATAACCGGCCTTTGTAAAATAATTTGCATAATTAATGCCATTGTTGTCAAAAGTCTTAAAGTCGATCTGCTAATCCAGATATAGTTATAAATTACAAAAAAATTAATAAGTTATATAAAGTGATTTAATAAAGAATTAATTAAGTAAGGCTGGAGGGGCGACCTGGGCATGAATAATCCGAAAATGGTAACGGTTGGTAACGTTTAGCCGTTCGGGTGAGTTGATGATGTGGATGAAGGACTGAGAAAAGAATTTTCTTTTATCGTTCATTACTCAATTCAAAAACCACCCCGATCTATTTTATGCATTTTGTGCACGAACGTCCCAATATTCAGGTAATTATGGCAGTTTGAAGACATTCTATTACCAGACAAGACGCATCCTGTTTAAATGGCTCAACCGGCGTAGCCAAAGGCTGAGTTACAACTGGGCCGGATTCGAAGACCTGTTGAATCAGTTTTTGATACCTGCGCCGAAGATTACTGAAAAGTACCCGAGTAAGCACAAGCAGCTGAAACTCTTTGTATAACGCCTGTCAGTGCGTAAGTGAGCAGATTCGAAGAGCCCGGTACGGTAGTACCGCACGCCGGGATCTGTGAGGGGGCGGCTGGGTAACTGACCGTTCTACCGTGATTCTTTTTCCTAACCTTTTCCCTCATATGTCTCTACCCTGACTCGGGCGGTTCCCTTTTCGTAAAACCCCAATTTGCGGGCGGCCCCGGCGCTTAGGTCAATAATTCGTCCTTCAACAAAAGGGCCACGATCATTAACCCGCAGTATAATGCTCCGGCGATTTTCAAGATTGGTTACTTTTACAAAGGTCGGCAACGGTAAATATTTATGGGCCGCGTTGAGCCCGTTCGGATCAAACGCCTCACCGTTGGCGGTCATGTGACCACCTTTCTGGCGGTACGTTTCATGCCCGTACCACGACGCGATGCCGGTTTCGCGATAGTTGCGAGCCTGCTCCACCGACATGGGTACATACCTTTTTCCCCTGACGACATAGGGCGATTTTTTAACCTTACCCTGGCGGATGGCCTCTTTGGGCGGAAGTCCGTCAATGGTCTCGATCTCCTGCCGCGTCAGGGGCCAGCTGAGCGGCGCAGCAACGACCTTGAATGTAAAGCCACCGACAATATAAATAAGCTTGCCGGCATTGTAGGCGGATTTAGCGGTAAATTTCGCCACGTTGTAAGTGGCTTTGACTGTTTCCTCGGTAACATCATAGGTCGTTCGGACCACCTGGCAGGATAACAATACAATCCAGAGTATTAAAAGATATATAGACTGTTTGGTTTTAATATTTCGCAGCATGGTGAGTAATATTGAGCCGATGGTTGTATCGTTTGACATGTTTCAGTTTTTTAATGAATACTTTTGGGCTATTTCGAAATAACCAGGCCATCAAGGCCTGCAGTATCGATTTGCCGCCCCAATGATACCATCCGCCTTACAGTCAGGCCGTAAGAATTAATGAGGATAAGTATGACTATAGATTGCATAATAGCAAATCCTGCAGAATAACCTATCTTTTTTAGAATTTTTTCAATTTCAAATTCGAAATTTTTCTAATGTTGTGCATAAAAAACAATTTTTCTGCAATTTCCTTTTAAGATAACAAACTGAAATTATTATTATTATCATAACCAATTTTTCTGGCATGTAATATGCTAAGGGAAAAGGACACATTCAATTCGATTCATATCGGGCAAACAAGATGACCGTGAATAAATTTGATTTTTGGCGTGATCACTCTCTCCACTATCTCGAGATGGCATTTCGCCATGACCGACGAGAAAGATTGGAGAGTTCGGATGGGTATGGAAAGCGAACCGGAGAATGCGGGGATACGGTTGAAATGTTTCTGTGCATTCAAAACGGCCGTATTCAATCCGTATCTTTCGATACCGACGGTTGTATCAATACCAATGCCTGCGCCAATACGGTCGCCCATCTTTCTGAGGGCAAAGCAATCGAAGAAGCCTGGGGAATTGCACCGGAAGATGTAATCGAATTCCTGGAAACCTTGCCCGAAGAGAATTATCATTGTGCGGAGCTGACGGTAGGTGCCCTTTATTTGGCCTTAGCCAATTATCAAGAGCGCCAACGAAATTCCTGGAAGAAGCCTTATCAAAGGAAAGGGTAACCGTTCAAGGGTTCTGAGT
>JBAVYC010000357.1:0-6367 GCA_049698595.1 Desulfobacterales bacterium
GACCGATCGCTGCTCGTTGAATTGGGCGCAGATATCAGTTCTTCCGCCAACCAGAGGGTACAGGAACTGTTCTGCGCTTTAGACCAGCGCCGCTTGAAAGGTATCCTCGATCTGGTACCGAGTTATCGATCTTTGCTGGTCATCTATGACCCGCTGTGCATTTCACCCGATGAGATCAAAACCGGGATAAATGACATCCGGAAAAATCCGGATCAGTCCCGGTTGCCGCAGCCGCAGACCGTTAAAATTCCGGTGGTGTATGGTGGCGAACACGGTCCTGATCTACAACGGGTGGCTCAATACCATAACCTCACTCCCGGGGAGGTCATCGGCCTTCATACCAGACCATCCTATCGCGTATACATGATCGGATTTACACCGGGGTACCCCTATCTTGGGGAGGTGCCGGATACCATTGCCACGCCACGCCGTGAAACCCCGCGAATCCTTGTCCCCAAAGGATCGGTGGGAATTGCCCAGAAACAAACCGGTATTTACCCGGTTGACAGCCCCGGCGGTTGGCAGATCGTCGGCTGGACTCCGGTAAAGCTTTTCGATCCTCATTCACAACCGCCGAGCCATTTGGTTATGGGAGATCGGGTTCAATTTTATGCGATTACAGCCCAGGAAGCAGCCCAATGGCAGACCTAGAGATTTTAGAAATTCTATCGCCGGGTATTCTAACTTCCGTTCAGGATCTCGGCAGATACGGCTATGGCCGCTACGGCGTTGCGCCCAGCGGTGCCTTGGATTCCTTCGCACTGCGGATTGCAAACCTTTTGGTTGGAAACCGGTCTGACCAGGCCTGTCTGGAGATAATGTTACTGGGTCCGGCAATTAAAGCTTTGGAAGATGTCGTTGTTGCCGTGACCGGCGGCAACCTTCAGCCCCGGCGGGACAAACAACCCCTGGCAATGTGGCGTTCGCAGAACTTAAAGAAAGGTGACATTTTATCTTTTAGCTCACCTTTGAGCGGGTTCCGTGCTTATGTTGCAGTCGGAGGCGGAATCAGCGTACCCCGTGTTATGGGCAGCAGATCAACCAACTTTTCATCCGGTTTTGGGGGTTTTCAGGGCCGTGCACTTAAAAAAAACGATATCCTGACTTCCGAAAATCACTCCCAATGTGTGAAAACGGACACTCGCATCTTCAGTGCCGCCTGGATTCCAGTTTACCCGGATAACTGGTCTCTGCGTGTCATCTGGGGGCCACAAGATGACCATTTCCCGGCTGACAGCCGGGCTTGTTTTCTGGACGCTACCTATATAATGTCTGCCGATTCCGATCGCACGGGTATCCGTTTGCAGGGACCGGTCATTCGACAAAAACCGGATATACAAGCGTCCATCATATCCGAAGGCGTGATCTCGGGTTCGGTTCAGATCCCCGGTGATGGGATGCCCATTATTATTTTAGGGGAAACCGTGACCGGCGGCTACCGCAAAATCGCCACGGTAATTTCGGCTGATCTTCCGCTGTTGGGTCAAATAAAACCGGGAGATTCTATGCGGTTTACAGCGGTCTCCCTGGATGAGGCGCGTCAGGCGCTTATCGCTGTGGAAGAAAATGTTCGTAGATTCGAAGAGAGTTTGAGCTAAATTGAATGATTTATTACTAAATCTAAACTTCTCCTATACCTTATAGTATGTTATGCTTAAAAATTAATTTATCCGGCTGGATTTATTAGCCAGTAATTCATCGAGATGTCCCTATTTTCAATTTAAGACTTGGTCTCAATTGGAGTACTGAGGCGCCTGTTTTGGTGAAGACCTGCTTCTGGGATTTTGGCGGCAGGATTTATCCTTCATAGAGGGGTGAAGCGACAGCCATCAGCGTGCAAAGAATTAATACTGCGATTTAAAGGATAATCCACAATGATTCGACTTAGCAACCGACGTAAAACTATTGTTTTAACGATAATATCAATGGTATATCTGGCTATCATCTGGGTCGATGCCGCGGTATCACAAAACTGTAAACCGCTTTTGCTGCCCGGAAAACAGACGCTGTTCCAACGGGTGATCAGCAATCCCGGCGCCAATGTTTATGTCTCCGCTGACAGGACGTCACCCATTGTGCAGGCCAGCGTGAAGCCATTTACCATTTTTTACGTTTATGAACGACGCCAGATAGATGGTGCCGAATGGCTGAAAGTGGGACCGTCCGCCAGTTGCGAGATGAGCGGTTGGGTGGAAGGAAGCCTGGTATCCGAGTGGCGCCAATCTTTATCTCTGGTATTCACCGAAAGGGTCGGCAGTCAGCCGGTTTTATTTTTTAATGATCTCGACGCTCTCGAAAATGTCGCCGGTTCGCCATCTCCAGCTGATGCAGCCGGCAATTTGGCCGCCCAGTTTACGGCAATCACTTCGGGCAACATGGCCAAACCCGAGGATTTTAAAATTATTGCAATGGAGCCCCGGCAGGAAGCGGTTTCGAGGCAGCGTTTTTACCTGATGCCGATATTTCAAACGGTAGAACTCTTTGAGGGGGTGAAGTTTCTTGAAGTCGCCTCGATTGATCCTGGAACCTGGGAAATGCCGGGGAACTCGGAATTGCGAACCGCTGTTGTTTTTGTCATTGATACGACGATTTCCATGAAACCCTACATCGAAAGAACCCGGGAGGCAGTTCGCAGAATTTACGATGCTATTGAGAGCTCCGGTCTTTCTGACAAGGTCGCGTTTGGTTTAGTGGCCTTTCGCAGCAGCGTTGAAAAAACGCCGGGAGTCGAATATGTAAGCAAAGTTGTCTCCGACCTCAAAGATGGGCGGCAGCGGGCTGCCTTCGAAGCTGCCCTGGCCGAAACCCGGGAAGCCGAGGTGTCGACGCATTCTTTTAACGAGGATGCGTTAGCCGGTCTCAAAACGGCGGTGGAAGAGTTGAATTGGAAACCCTACCAGTCGCGGCTCATTTTTCTTATTACCGACGCCGGTGCGATTCGTAACGACGATCCCTATTCCACTACCGGCATGAACGAACCCGAGATAGCCGACATCGCTGCAGCCAAAGGCATTAAAATCTTCGTGCTCCACATCAAGACGCCCCTGGGAAAAAAAGTCAATAACCACTCCTATGCGGAACCCCAGTACAAGGCCCTGACAGGACAGGCCGACCCATCCATCGGTGATTTATACGTGCCGGTTGATGCGACCAAGACTGCGGATGGCGTGCGGGTCTTCGGACGATTGGTGGAGGGTGTCGCCGTACAAATGGTGGAGCTTGTCCGGGCGACCAGCGCCGGTCAGCGTCTGCAGTTGCCGGGCCAGTCACCTTCCGGGTCCGACGACATCGTAACTGAGGCAAAACGCAAGGCAGCTATTTTGGGATATTCCATGCAGCTTGAGTATCTTGGTCGCCGGGGGGAAGTCCAGGCACCTCAATTGGTGACTTCCTGGGTTTCTGATATGGATCTGGCGCAGCCGGATATACCTTCCTTTACTGTGACCGTTTTACTGACAAAAAATCAACTCAGCGATCTGTACCAGCGTTTGAAAATAATTCTGAACCAGGCCCAGAGAACCAAGCGGACTGGGGCCAAGGACTTTTTTCAGGGAATTTTGTCGGCGGCTGCGCAGATATCGCGGGACCCTACGCAATTCAGTAAAAGGCCGCAACAGAATCTCGGGGAATTGGGACTGCTGGGAGAATTTTTAGATGATTTGCCCTATCGCAGTAGCATCATGAGATTAACCGAAGAAGACTGGTACAGAATGAGTGTCGGGCAGCAACAGGCGCTGGTGGATAACCTGAAGTCAAAAATAAAGCGCTATCGGCAATACCATGATGATGTTGACAATTGGATCAGTTTCGGCGCCGCCGATCCCGGAGACATGATCTACCGCGTGCCGTTAAGTATGATGCCATAGGGCCTCGGAAACAAATGAATACACAGTCTTGCTTGTCTTTTGGTCCGCCTTCAGCGTTGCGCCAAAAGTCACATATAGACAATATGCTCTCATTGGCGCGCCTTGAAGGCGAACCAAAATCCAGCGCAATCTTTGCGTATTTATTTATTCCCGCGACCCTTTACCGGAGTGCAATGCGACCATGACTAGGCCTTATTTATTCGAACGTCTCCTATCATTTGCAGCGATGGCGGCAATGGGAATGATTCTGACCCTTGTCGGCGGCTTGGCCCGGGCCCAGGATTGTCCCTCTCAAAAATACAAGCGTTCTTCTCAAACCCCTATTGTGAAGGATATGGTAAATCCCCATCCTTCCGAGTACGACTTTGAGCTGCCCATGCCCTGCGGCGGCAAATTGTTTTTGCGCCACGTATGCATTCCGGCAAGATCTTTTTTAGATGATTTTCAATTCAATATGGGCTGCGCGGAATGTCGCCGCAAGGATGAGGGCTTTATGGAGGCCAAACACATCGCGGCTGTAGCCGGCGCATTCACGCTGGAGGACTTGCCCGAAGCCTGGCGTGCCAAACTGATTGAACTCGGTCGCAGAGGAGATGGCCTATGTTCGGCACCTGATGACAAAAGCTCAAAGGCCCTATATTATTTTATCGGAAAATATGAGATTTCAAATTGGCAATGGCAAACCGTCATGGCGGACGATTGCCCGGGATGGGACAAGGCTTTTACCACAGAGGATCCGCGGCCGAAGACGAATATCTCTTGGTTTGAGGCCATGGAGTTTACCAGACGTTATACGGAATGGTTGTTGCAGAACAGACGGGCGGCTCTGCCCTCCTTTCCCGCCGGACGTTATGCTTTCATTCGTCTGCCGACTGAAGTCGAATGGGAATACGCCGCCCGGGGGGGGCATATGATAACTGCCTCAGAAATGAACCGGCAAGAATTTTTCCCCCTGAATAATCGACATTTTTCTGATTTTGGCGTATATACCCAGGCGGGGGCGGCCAAACCGCCGGAAAAACTGTCCTGGATCGGTACCAAATGTCCCAACCCCCTCGAACTTTTTGACACCGCCGGAAATGCGGCCGAGATAATGTTGGATCCTTTTCAATACTTCAAGGGTTCACGGCCGCACGGCGCTACCGGCGGATTTGTTATTAAGGGCGGGAGCTACAGCAAAAGCAGGGCGGAGATCATGCCGGGACGGCGTGAAGAAATGCCTTTTTTTCTTGAAGACGGTGCGTTTCGAAGCAACGATCTGGGCTTGCGGGTCGTCCTGTCGGGAATTGTGACCCCCCAGAACCGGAGTAAGGCGCTCAGGCAGCAATGGTCTAAAATGGCCGAACGGGACCGCTTGTCTAAAGCTGACTCCGGGGTGACAAGGTCCGCCATTGATGAAGTTCGCGGCAAAATTCTGATTGCAGAGCTTGAACGCCGGGCTGCTGCTGCAGCGAATGAGGTCGAAAAAGAAGAGCTTTTATCAGAAGCCGACTATATCAAAAGGCTGACCACCATGGTCGGAGGTCGGCAATCGCTTTCACTTGAAGCGCTCATCTGGAAAGCGCTCTTTTCAGTGGAGTCCTTACACAAGTATACGGTCCAGCGCAACCAGATGGAAGATGAGCTGCAAAGGCTCAAGAAAATGAAATCAGAACCTCTGCCGGAGTCGGAAATCGAATCATTAAACAAGAATATATCCGGGCTAACGGAACAAATTAGCCACAGTAGTGCAGCGATTGATTATCTGACGGTCTCATATCTTGAGAATATTCGCGAAAGTCAAAAATTTTCACAAGATGCCATTGAGCGTCAATTGGACAGCCTGTTCCAGCACCAGATATTGGAGGAAAGTTTGCGTTCAAGTTTGAATAGCCGGTTGGAATTTTTTCGAAATCATATTTCCCGCTACGCCACCAACCCGGATGACATCCGGCCGGAGACGATCATTCAGGATATTATATCGGAAATTACGTCCTAACTCAATTCATAAGCCACCCCGAACTAGCGGGATGAGAATTTAAAAGGTTCTACCGTTTAATTCCTATTTAAGTTAACGTCTGTGAGATAAGTTATTCTCACCACCGCAGGAGAAACCTCAGATTGTCTCAAAACGCATTAAATAGAAAAAGATGTCTGAAACTAGGAATAATGTTTACTTTCATACTGATACCTTTCCTGTTTTCCTATGCTCAAAACAACAATAAGGTTTCTGAAAACGAGACCGTATCCGCTAATAAAAGCAACCGGCAATCCGTATCATCAACGTCCGATTTATCCAAGGACGTCAAGCAGATCCAGACCCTTTTAGCACTGTTGAAATTCAACCCCGGGCCGATAGATGGAATATTAGGCCAAAAGACGACCAAGGCCATCAGAGCATTCCAGTCGGATATCGGGGTGCCGGTTACCGGTAAAATTGACGGAAACCTGAAATCACAGCTTGATAGGGCCTACCGGCAGACCATGATCCAAACCCAGGCGCAAACCCGAGACGATCAAGA